>JANMHN010000082.1:0-3396 GCA_031375185.1 Allobosea sp.
ACGCATTCATAATGCTGCTTGCGGTCGGCATTCCCTTCAAAGCGGAGCAGCGGGGCGTAATAAGGCGGCGGCGCGGTGTTTTTCATCCAGCGCCAGACCGTCACGCCGTCCTTGCCCACATCAATCGACAAGGGCGTGTCAACGGTCCTGGCACCGGCGAACGATCCGATATGGACCCAGGCGACATGCGCCGGATCAAGCAGATTGTCGACGATGTAGAGGTAGTTGCAGGCAATTGTCATGTCCCCGCCACTGGTGCGGCCCCAGGCAGGGTTGTCATAGTTCGGAATGTCGATGAGGCGCGCCTCATCGGCCCGATCCGGATCACCCATCCAGATCCAGACGAAACCGTAGCGGTCCAGGGCCGGATAACGCCTGACCGAAGCGCCTGTCGGGATGCGCCCCTGGGTAGGCGCCGCGACGCAGGCCCCGCGCTGGTCGAATGTCAGGCCGTGATAACCGCAGACGATGCGGTCGTTGACGAGCGAACCCATGGACAGAGGCAGTTTGCGGTGCGGGCAGGCATCTTCAAGGGCGGCAACATGACCGTCGGCGGCCCGGTACATGACGATGTTCTCGCCAAGCACGCGCACGGCCTTGAGGCCATGGGCGACCTCATGGCTCCAGGCGGCGACATACCAGCAGTCCTTCAGATACATTCTTTCATCCCCTCGATGACCCGGCGCGGCGAAAACCGGCGCTGCCTCGTCGCCACTGCAACTGCCGCAGTTTCCCGCATTGCACGCTGATGCATATTTTGATCGACAGTAAATTCTTGCATGTGTAACCTTCCAAGGTCAAATGCCAAAAGAGGTGACCGAACCTGATGCCGGCCGATGGGGAAGCTCTGCGACAGGGTGCCTTGAACCTCCTGCTTGGCTGTGCCGGTGCGAGGGCCGGGGACAGCCTTCTGATCCTTGAGGAAGACCCCCGTCTTGGCTATTACGGGCCCGGCCTCGCAACTGTGATTGCCGAGGTTGCAGCCAGCATCGGCGTGCGGGCCGACGTCCTCGATGTGCCATTCTCGGAAACCGCCGACACGCTGACGCCCGAACTTGAGCAGGCCATCAGGGGCGCGGACCACACCTTGTTCCTGGCGCGGCTGGGAGACCAACTCAGATTTCGCGCGATGCCGCCGGGCACAGGGCCTGTTGTCAGCTATGTTCTTGATGTTGCCGCGCTCGCCTCGCCCTTCGGCCGGGCGCCCCACGCGGCCTTCCTCGCACTCAAGCAGGCTTTCAACGCGTTGTTCGCCGGCGCGGGAGACATCCACATCACCTGCGCGCGCGGCACTGATCTTCGCGGGCGCGTCAAGCCGGCCCCTCAGCCTGAAGCGGCTGATGTCTCGATCAAGCGCTTTCCGGTTTCGGTGTTCGCTCCGCTGGATGCTGCGGGTTTCGTCGGCAAGGTTGCCGTGGCGCATCTTCTTGTCGGAACAGGCTCCCGCTACTACCAGCCTTATGGCATCCCGCTCGCCTCGACCCTGATGGCCCATATCGCCAATGGGCGTCTCATGCGCTGGGAAGGCGACCGGCATGATTGCGCGCGTGCAGAGGCACACTACGCGCATGTGGCCGGATTGTTCGGCATCGACGCGGATGTTGTCCATTCATGGCATGCGGGCATCCATCCCGGCTGCGCCTATCATGGTTCTGCGCATGACAATCATGAGCGCTGGAGCGGATCGGCTTTCGGAAATCCGAGGCTCCTGCATTTTCACACATGCGGGGCCTATGCGCCCGGCGAAATCTGCTGGAATGTGGTGGACCCGACCATTCGCGTCGATGATGTGGAGATCTGGCGTGATGGCCGCATCATGATCATGAATGTTCCGGGTGCGGAGGCTGTCATCCGTCATCATCCGCAGCTTCTGGACCTGTTCGACAATCCGTCATCCGCGATAGGACTGGACTGATGGCATGACGCATGCTCTCGCTCTTCAACACGGCACACCGCCCCTTGACCGGGACTGGTGGCATGTCTGGCGAAAGCGCTCCCTTGTCCATCCTGAAGGTGCAGAGCATGGCAAAGACCCACCCCCCCAACACGGATGTGGCACCGCAGCCCTCCGGCAGTTCCAACGTGAACGCAGCCGTCGGGCGCACGATCCGGGAATTGCGCGATCTCAAGGGGATCACGGCACGCGTTCTGTCGGCACGGGCGGGAGTGTCCGCCGCCATGATCTCGCGGATCGAAACGGGGCAGGTCTCGCCATCCCTGAGCATGCTGGAGTTGCTGGCCGCTGCGCTGGAAGTGCCGATGGTCAGCCTGTTCCGGGATACGGGGTCGTCCATTGCGGACTACACCCATGTGAAGAAAAATCAGGGCCTCAAATCCACGCGGCTGATGGGGCAGCACAAGCACGAATTCGTCGTTCTTGGTTTTCACCGCCGCATCGACCTGCAGTTCGAGAGCGTGATGGTGACCATCGAACGCAACGAGCACACCTCGCCGCCGACCTATACGGGCCATGGCTGCGTGTTCATCCACGTTCTCGAAGGAGAAGCGATCTATCGCTACGGCGCGCAAGAACTGCATCTGACAGAGGGCGACTCGCTGTGTCTGGATGCGGAATTGCGCTACGGAATCCAGAAAGTCCTGTCCCCGCGCTTGCGTTTCCTGTCGGTCCAAGCCGAGCGGCGATGACGACCCGGATAGGCACAACCATTGCTTTGATCCACGCTGTCCGTGCTGACTTTCCGCATGATTTTCCCCAACCCGTATGGAGACATGAAAATGCAACGTCGTGACCTGGCCAAATCCCTCCTGCTTGCGGGCGCAGCCATCGCTGCAGCATCGGTGCCTGCCGCCGCGCAGACCGCTCCGGCCAACGCCTCGCGGCTTGCCGAGATCCTGAAGCGCGGCACGATCCGGATCGGCACGACAGGTGATTTCAACCCGATGTCGTTTCGCAACCCCGGAAGCAACGAATACCAGGGCTTCGACATCGAGGCGATGACCGAGTTCGCCAAGGATCTTGGCGCGAAGATCGAGTGGGTTCCGACCGAGTGGGCCACGCTGGTGGCAGGGATTGCCGCGAACCGCTTCGACATTTTCTCGGGCGCTTCGGTCAGCATGGGGCGCGCCAGAACCGCGTCCTTCAGTGCGCCTTACATCGAAGCGGGAACCGTACCGCTGTCCCTCAAGGCAAATGCCGCCAAATTCAAGACCTGGGAAGCGATCAACGACCCCGCCGTCAAGGTGGCCGTCAGCATGGGCACTGTGTTCCACGACCAGGCCAAGCTGCACTTCCCGAAGGCGACGATCCAGGCTGTCCAGACGCCCGCGACCGGATTTCAGGAGGTGCTCGCGGGCCGCGCCGATGTCACCATCACCAGCAATGTGGAAGCCTCCACGCTGGTCAAGCGCTTCGAGCAACTGGCGGTCAACGTGCAA
>JANMHN010000086.1:0-9456 GCA_031375185.1 Allobosea sp.
GACGCCTTCCGCAAGAAGCCCTGACAACGCCCGTGACCGCCGACATCATCAATCTCAGGCAGGCGCGCAAGCACAAGGCTCGCCGCGTGGCCGAGATGAAGGCCAGCGAAAACCGCGTCATATCCGGTCGCAGCAAGGCGGAGCGCCAGATGGCTGTGAAGACAATCAGCCTCGAGGCCCTCAAGCTGGACGGACACAGGCGCGGTTCGGTCGACCGCGCTGATGACTAGGCTCACACGGCGCATCAGGGCGGTGCCGGGTGCGAACAAGGATCGTTCCGGCGTGATCAAGCGCTCGCTCTCCATCGCAGGCCACGCCACCTCGATCTCGCTGGAAGAGCCGTTCTGGAATGCCCTGAAATCCCTGGCTTCGGACCGCGGCATCAGCCTTGCCATGCTGGCGGCGGACATTGACGGCCAGCGTGGCCACACGAACCTGTCTTCGGCCTTGCGCGTTCATGTCCTGGAAAACCTGACGGCACAGGTCGAGGCCTTGCGCCATTCCAAGGGGCCTGACAGCGCCGATTGACAGCTTCCGCAACGTTTGATCAGATGGTCAAACTTGGAACGTGTCGCATTCCAGACAGCACCTCGCCTGCGTGTTTTCAGGGCGTGGTCATGTCTGTTTGGCATGCGCCGGAACCAGGCCTTTCGAGGAGCGTCTGATATGCCCGACATCGTGGCTGGCCGCCTGTCTGCTGAGACACTGGACCACAATTTCCGTGATCTGGCTCCCGCTTTTGCCCGCAACGAGGCGCGTGTGGCTGCCGAGCGCTGCTTGTTCTGCCATGATGCTCCGTGTGTGACGGCATGCCCCACATCCATCGACATTCCGCTGTTCATCCGGCAGATCGCGGCGCACAATCCTGTCGGGGCGGCCAGGACCATTCTCGACCAGAACATCATGGGCGCAATGTGCGCCCGTGTCTGTCCCACCGAAAACCTTTGCGAAGGCGCGTGTGTGCGCGAGGTTTCGGAAGGCAAGGCCATCGAGATCGGCCGCCTCCAGCGCCATGCGACCGACACGGCCTTTGCAGCCGGCAAGCAGTTCTACAAGGCAGGCCTTGCCACAGGCCGCCATGTTGCCGTGGTCGGCGCCGGGCCGGCTGGCCTTGCCTGCGCGCACAAGCTCGCCACCCTTGGCCACAATGTCACGGTGTTCGAGGCACGCGAGAAGGCTGGCGGCCTCAACGAATATGGCATCGCCGCCTACAAGGCGACCGAGGGCGTGGTGCAAGCCGAGGTCGATTACATCCTGGCTGTCGGCAACATTGCCATCGAACACGGCAATCGGCTGGGCCGCGACATCACGGTGGCTGGCCTGAAGCGGGATTTCGATGCCGTTTTCCTCGGCATGGGCCTTGGCGACACCAACGATCTTGGCCTGGGGCCAGAGCCATCGGGCGTGCTCGACGCGGTAGATTACATCGCGGACTTGCGCCAGGCCCCTGACAGGTCCGCGCTGCCGGTCGGTCGCCGCATCGTGGTCATCGGCGGCGGCATGACCGCCATCGACATTGCCACCCAGACCAGGAAACTCGGCGCGGAGGAGGTCACCATCGTTTACCGGCGCGGCAAGGATCAGATGTCGGCCTCTCTGCACGAGCAGGATGTGGCCCAGACCCATGGCATCACCATCCGCCACTGGATGCGGCCGGTTGAATTGCTGGCGACCGACGGCAAGCTGACAGGCGTGAAGCTCGAATACACCAAGCCGGATGTCGGGAGGCTGACGGGCACGGGTGAGATGGTCACGTTTCCCTGCGACCAGTTGTTCAAGGCCATCGGGCAGACGTTCATGCCTGCGGATATTGCTGATGCTGGCGGCTCCATCGCCATGCAAGGCGGGCGCATTGCCGTCGACCCCGAGCGCCGCACCTCTTGGGCGGGTGTCTGGGCAGGCGGCGATTGCGTCGCAGGCGGGCAAGACCTGACGGTGACAGCCGTCGAGGACGGCAAGCAGGCCGCGATCTCGATTGACAGGGCTTTGCGCGGGGTTGCGGCGATTGCGGCGGAGTAGAATGCCCATGTGTCCGCTGTCATCCCGGTCTTGAGCCGGGATCGCTGCGGGAGCCGAGACATTGCGGCGGCGGGTTGCGGTCCCGGATCAAGCCCAGGACGACAGCGTGGTCGAATGGGATAGTTGGATTGCTTCGTCGCTGCACTCCTCGCAATGACGAATGAAAACGAGGAGAAAACGATGGCTGATCTTCGCGTCAACTTTGCCGGGATCAAGGCTCCCAACCCGTTCTGGCTGGCCTCCGCACCGCCCACCGACAAGGAATACAATGTCGTGCGCGCTTTCAAGGCGGGCTGGGGCGGCGTTGTCTGGAAGACGCTCGGCGAGGACGGGCCGCCCATCGTCAATGTGTCAGGCCCGCGCTATGGCGCGATCCATGCTTCCGACCGCCGCGTCATCGGCTTCAACAACATCGAACTGATCACCGACAGGCCGCTTCAGGTCAACCTTGAGGAGATCAAGCGCGTCAAGAAGGATTGGCCTGACCGCGCCATGGTGGTGTCACTGATGGTGCCCTGCGATGAGGAGAGCTGGAAAGCCATTCTCAGGCGCGTTGAATGGACCGAATGCGACGGCGTCGAACTGAACTTCGGCTGCCCGCACGGCATGAGCGAGCGCGGCATGGGCGCGGCTGTCGGACAGGTGCCGGAATATGTGGAAATGGTCACGCGCTGGTGCAAGCAGCACACGCGCATGCCGGTCATCGTCAAGTTGACCCCCAATGTCGGCAGCGTTATCCCGCCTGCAAGGGCCGCGAAGAAAGGCGGTGCCGACGCCGTCTCGCTGATCAACACGGTCAACTCCATGATGGGTGTCGATCTCGACCTCATGTCGCCCTGGCCGCATGTCGGAGGCAAGGGCACCCATGGCGGCATGTGCGGGCCGGTGGTCAAGCCGATCTCACTGAACATGGTGGCCGAGATCGCCCGCAATGCGGACACCCAAGGCATCCCCATATCCGGCATTGGCGGCATCGAGACCTGGAAGGATGCCGCCGAATACATGGCGCTGGGCTGCGGCACCGTGCAGGTCTGCACAGCCGCGATGATCTACGGTTTCAGGATCGTCGAGGAGATGAAGACCGGGTTGTCGGGATGGATGGACGAGAAGGGCTATGCCGATATCGCCGCGTTTCGCGGCATGGCCTCGCCAAAGGTCACGGACTGGCAGCATCTCAACCTCGACTATGTCGTCAAGGCCCGGATCGACCAGGATCTGTGCATCTCCTGCGGGCGCTGCCATATCGCCTGCGAAGACACCTCGCACCAGGCCATCACCAACCTCGTGAATGGGTCACGGCACTTCGAGGTGATCGAGGAGGAGTGCGTCGGCTGCAATCTCTGCGCCGTGGTCTGCCCGGTGGAGAACTGCATCACCATGGTGGAACTGACCGAGGGCGTCGATCCGCGCACCGGAACTCCCGTTGGCGGGCACCGCACCTGGATGGAGCACCCCAATAATCCGATGGCGCAGAACCCCAGGCCCGCCAAGGTGGCCGAGCCAGCGGAGTGAACATCGTCATTGCGAGCGCAGCGAAGCAAACCAGCGCTACGGTTGACGCCAATCGGCATCATTGCAACGGTGGCCTGGCTGGATTGCTTAGCTGCGCTCGCAATGACAGGCTCCCGACTCTGCTCGCTTAAACCACCAGCCCGAGCACGGCTGCGCATACGGCCTGCCGCGTCTGCTCGAAAAAGGCCGGATCATTCAGTGTCTTGCCGGTCAGTTGCTCCACCTGCGTGGCAAAATCGGCATAATGCTGCGTGGTCGCCCAGATCTGGAACAGCAGGTGGTGGGGATCATGTGGTTTCAGGCGACCTTCGGACTGCCACCGGGTGAGAACCCTGACCGTGCGGTCCACGATCTGTTTCAGGTCGGTTGCAATCACGGCTGACAGCATCGGAGCGCCCTGCATCACCTCCAGCGCAAACAGGCGGGATGCCTCCGGCTGATCGCGCGCCGCTTCCAGTTTGCGCGTGATGTAGTGGGTCAGCGCCTCCCGTGGATCGCTCCTCCCGTCGAGGCTGCGCAAAGGCTCCAGCCACATGTCGAGTGTGCGTGTCAGCACTGCCACATATAGCTCGTTCTTGGAGCGGAAATAGTACAGCAGGTTGGGCTTCGACAGGCCCGCTTCCCGTGCGATCGCATCGAGGCGCGTGCCCGCCAGCCCCGTGCGGGCGAAACACCCAAGCGCCGCATCAAGGATGCGTTCGCGGGTGGCCTCTCCGGCGGTCGTGACGGCGCGAAGCTGGGGTGAGGCCCGGTCCGGAGACGGCAAGCCGGTGCAGGTGTCAACGCGCATGGGAAAGGCCTGTCAAAACGGCTTGGGAACCCATCTTGCACACACTTGACCATTTGATCAATTCTGGTCCACGCTCGTCCTCCAAGGAGGTGCATGGCATGCGGATTGCTTTTGATTTTTCGGTCAAATCAAAGCAGGCAATCGGCGCGGCTTGCGGGGCATCTGACAGGGCATGAGCGGCATGAGAGTCGAGCAGACAGCATCAGGCAACGGGCTGGCGCAGGCAGGGGATGCAAGCACCGGCAACGTGATCGATGTGCGCAAGCTGTTCCTGACCTTCGCCACCGGAGACGGCCCGGTCTTCGCGCTTCAGGACATCGACCTCGCGGTGCGTGCGGGCGAATTCGTCTCGTTCATCGGCCCGTCCGGGTGTGGCAAGACCACGCTTTTACGTGTCATCGCCGACCTTGAGAAACCGACCGGCGGGACGATCACCGTCAACGGCCTCAGCCCGGAACAGGCGCGGCTCAAACGCCAGTATGGCTATGTCTTCCAGGCACCTGCCCTTTATCCATGGCGCACCATCGAGCGCAACGTGATGTTGCCGCTCGAGGTGTTCGGCATGCCCAGGGCCGAGCGGCAGGAGCGGGCACGGGCCTATCTGGAACTGGTCAACCTCAAGGGTTTCGAGGCCAAGTTTCCCTGGCAATTGTCGGGAGGCATGCAGCAGCGCGCCTCGATCGCCCGCGCCTTGTGCTTCGATCCGCAACTGCTGCTGATGGACGAGCCGTTCGGGGCGCTTGACGAGATCGTCCGCGACAAACTCAACGAGCAACTCCTGCGCCTGTGGGCAGAGACCAAGAAGACGATCATCTTCGTCACCCACTCCATTCCGGAGGCGGTGTTCCTGTCCACCCGCATCGTGGTGATGAGCCCGCGCCCTGGCCGCATCATCGACCTCATCGACTGCGATCTCGGAGACAAGCGCACGCTCGACATTCGCGAGACGCCTGCCTTCCTGCGCATTGCCCAGCGTGTCAGGGAGGGGCTGCGCGCCGGCCATTCCTATGATGACTAGAGGATTTGATGAGCGCGTGCCGCGCGAAACAACATCTGGATTCCGGGTTCCATTCCGCTGGCGCTTCATGGCCCCGGAAACGCGAGGTGGATCACGTTGCGCCTTTCCGGGGCCGGAAACCGCTTGCGGCGTACGGAACCCGGAATCCAGACAGTGTTTCGCGCCACAAGCGCTCCTTGTTCTGGCGCAGCCATGAGTGCCGTCACCGCCCGCGCCATGCCCCGTGCCAAGGGCTCGACCATTCCCGTGCTGGTCATCACGGCCCTGATCATGGCGGCGTGGTATGCCGCCTGCCTGCCGATGAATGCCAATCTGCCGCAACTGCAGAATGCCAGCGGTGATCTCGCCGCCCGCTATCAGATCGCCTGGGGGCTGGAGCGGCCCGTGCTGCCCGCCCCGCATCAGATCGTGCAGGAACTCTACAGTTCCACGATCAGCACGAGGCTGTTCCGCGAGACGGCTGACGGTGTCGTGCTCAACCCGCGCAACCTTGCCACCCATGCCTGGGTGACACTCTCCGCCACGCTGCTGGGCTTTGCCATGGGCACGCTCCTTGGCATTCTCATTGCCATCGGCATCGTCCACAGCCGCACGCTGTCGAAAAGCCTGATGCCCTGGGTGATCGTCAGCCAGACGATCCCCATCCTGGCCATCGCGCCGATCATCATCGTGGCGCTTGGCTCGGTGGGGCTGACGGGACTTGTGCCCAAATCCATCATCTCGGCGTACTTGTGTTTCTTTCCGGTGGCCATCGGCATGGTCAAGGGTTTGACATCGCCCGACGCGATGCAGCTTGACCTGATGCGGACTTATCATGGCTCGCGCGCGCAGACCTTCCGGAAGCTGCGCTGGCCTGCTGCCATGCCGTTCCTGTTCGCATCGCTCAAGGTGGCCGTCACCATCAGCCTCGTGGGAGCCATCGTGGGCGAGTTGCCGACGGGCGCGCAGGCAGGCCTCGGCGCGCGGCTCCTGTCAGGCAGCTATTACGGCCAGACCATCCAGATCTGGGCGGCGCTTCTGTTTGCCGCACTTCTCGCCGCACTGCTCATTGTCACGGTCGCGCTGGCAGAACGGTTGACCCTCAAGGCGATGGGGGCACGCGCATGAGCGATGTGCGCCAGTCCGGACCTGCGGCCTTGTTCCAGGTGGTGACGTTGGCTGCGCTGACGGCCGCGCTCCTGTTCCGCCTTCAGGACAGGGCCCCCGCAGCCCACTGGAGCTACTGGGCGCTGGCGGCAGCTTTCTGGGTCTGCGCCTGGGAGTTCAATCACACGCTCTCTGCCGCCAGAAGCCCACTGTCGCGGGTTGCCGGATGGATGGCCCCATGGCTTTTCGGCGTGACCTTGCTGATCCTGTGGGAGGCATTTTGCGTGGGCCTTGGCATTCCCACCGTGCTGCTGCCTGCGCCTTCGCTGATCGCCGCCAAGATGGCGATGTCGCTGCCGACCTTGTGGGCGGACTTCTTCCAGACCGTACTGCGCGCCGCCATTCCGGGCTGGATCATGGGATGCGCTGCGGGCTTCCTGATTGCGCTCGCCTGCGATCGCTTCGATTTCCTGCGCCGCGGGCTGATGCCCATCGGCAACTTCATCTCTGCGCTGCCGATCATCGGCATCGCGCCCATCCTCGTGATGTGGTTCGGCTTCGACTGGCAATCGAAGGCGGCGGTGGTCGTGGTGATGACATTCTTCCCCATGCTGGTGAACACCGTTGCAGGCCTTGCCAGCGCGGGCCAGCTCGAACGCGACCTGATGCGCTCTTATGGCGCATCTTGGTTTTCGACTCTCGTATCACTGCGCCTGCCTGCCGCCATGCCTTTCATCTTCAATGCGCTCAAGATCAACGCCACGCTGGCGATGATCGGCGCCATCGTGGCGGAGTTCTTCGGAACGCCGGTCGTGGGCATGGGCTTTCGCATTTCGACCGAGGTGGGGCGCATGGCGCTCGACATGGTCTGGGCCACGATTGCTGTTGCGGGGCTGGCCGGTTCGGCCTTCTATGGGATCCTGGTGCTGATCGAGCGGAGTGTCACGTTCTGGCATCCGTCGACCCGCGCAGGGTGAATTTTGTGACGATTCACCAGCCCGATGGCTGGTGCAAACAGGGAGAAGACCATGATCAGGACCATGATGATCGGTGCCGCCATGTCGCTGGCGCTCGCACTGCCTGCCGCCGCGCAGGAACGTGTCACGCTGCAGCTCAAATGGGTCACGCAGGCGCAATTCGCAGGTTATTACGTCGCAAAGGACAAGGGATTCTTCAAGGCCGAAGGCATCGACATCGTCATCACGCCGGGCGGCCCCGACATCGCCCCGCCTCAGGTGATTGCGGGTGGCGGCGCTGACGTCATCATCGAGTGGATGCCCGCTGCCCTCGCCGCGCGCGAGAAGGGCGTGCCGCTCGTCAACATCGCCCAGCCCTTCAAGCGGTCCGGCATGATGCTGACCTGCCGCAAGGATGCCGGCGTCGCCACTCCGGCGGACTTCAAGGACAAGACGCTCGGTGTCTGGTTCTTCGGCAACGAATATCCGTTCATGGCCTGGATGGCGAAGCTGGGCCTCAAGACCGATGGTTCGGCCGGCGGCGTCAAGGTGATCAAGCAGGGTTTCAACGTCGACCCGATCATCCAGAAGCAGGCGGCCTGCGTCTCCACCATGACTTACAACGAATACTGGCAGGTGATCGATGCGGGCCTCAAGCCCGAGGAACTGGTGGTGTTCAACTACACCGACCAGGGCGTTTCGACGATGGAGGATGGCCTTTACGTCCTCGAGAACAGGCTCGGTGACCCTGCCTTCGTCGCCCGCATGGCCAAGTTCACGCGTGCCGCACTGAAGGGCTGGGAGTATGCCCGCGCCAATCCGGACGAGGCCGCGAAAATCGTCCTCGACAACGATGCGTCTGGCGCACAGAAGGAAGCCCACCAGAAGCGCATGATGGGCGAAATCAACAAGCTCACGGCAGGCTCGACCGGCAAGCTCGACCCCGCTGATTTCGAGCGCACAGTGGCCACCCTGATGGGCGCAGGCGGCGAGCAGCCCGTGATCACCAAGGTGCCGACCGGCGCGTGGACGCACGCTGTGATTGATGCCGCGATGAAGTGAACTGATGATGGGCAAAACCGGCGCGATCTTGATGGGTCGCGCCGGATATGTTATTGTAGTGAAATTCACTACTTCTTGAGGCTCGCATGAAGACAGTCACTGCCGCAGAAGCAAACCGGAATTTTTCGAAGCTGCTCAGGCAAGCCGAGAGCGGGGAAACCGTGCTTGTGACCTCGCATGGCAGGCCGATCGCCAGGATTGCCCCCGCGTTTGACCAGAACGACGCCATTGTTGCCGCAAGACGCCGTGAATCCCGCGAGGTCTTGTTCAAACGGCTGAGGGCGCAACCTTCTCTCAACGTCGGAAAGATGACGCGTGATGAGATCTACGATGATGTGATTTTTGGCGAAAAGCAGTGAGGTTCGCGCTGGACACCAACATCATGGCGTATTGCGAGGGCGTGGATGGGGACGACATGAAGCAGATCGCCACAAACCGCCTGGCTCATCTCGAACATGATTCAGTCTGTATTCCGGTGCAGGCGCTCGCAGAGCTCCACTATGTTCTTGTCAGGAAGCATAAACTGTCACGCAGCGAGGCGGGTCGCAGAATCAATATCTGGACAGAGGGCTTTGAGACGCTCGACACGACAACTTCGATCCTGCTGGATGCAACTGCGCTGAGTTCGCTGCATCAATTGCAGATTTTCGACGCGGTCATCCTTGCTTCAGCAGCGCAGTCAGCATGCGAATATCTGCTCTCTGAGGACATGCATGACGATTTTGTCTGGCAAGGTTGCAGAGTGCTGAATCCCTTTTCCCCAGATTTCGCAAAGCTGCGCGGCATATCATCCCTCTGATCGATCATACGCCCAAACGGAGGCCACGCCCATGATGACACCCATGTCCAAACCCATCCTCATCCGTGGCGGAACGGTCATCAACCATGACCATACCAGGCGGGCCGATGTGCTGGTCGACGGTGGCAAGATCATCGCCGTGGGCGCGCAGCTTGATGCACCGACGGGCACGGAGGTGATCGACGCCGGCGGCTGCGACGTGCTGCCGGGCGGC
>JANMHN010000163.1:0-4312 GCA_031375185.1 Allobosea sp.
CAGTTCTGCCAGCGGTGGAATTGCGCGAGATTGTCCGAACCCATCAGCCAGACAAAGCGCACACCCGGATACCGCGTCGTGAGCCGGGAGAGCGTTTCAGCGGTGAAGCGCGTGCCCAGACTGGCCTCGATGCCGGTGACGACAATCTGCGGATGGCGCGCGACCAGCCCGGCCTGCGCGATGCGGCCGGCGAGGTGAGGCAAGGCGCGGTTGTCCTTCAAGGGGTTTCCCGGCGTGACCAGCCACCAGACCTGATCGAGCCCAAGCCGTTTGAGAGCGGTGAGGCTCGCTTGCCGGTGCCCCTCATGGGCGGGGTTGAACGAGCCACCCAGCAGACCAATGCGCAGGCCCCGCGAGAACCGTGGAAACGAAGCCACTTTCAAGGACGGATCTGGCCCGTGCCGCGGATGCGGTATTTGAACGAGCAGAGCTGCTCGACTCCGACAGGGCCGCGTGCATGCATGCGGCCTGTGGCGATGCCGATCTCCGCGCCGAAGCCGAATTCGCCGCCATCGGCAAACTGGGTCGAAGCATTGTGGATCACGATGGCGGAATCGACCTCCGCCAGAAAACGCTGCGCCGCGACTGCATCTTCGGTGATGATCGCATCCGTGTGATGCGAGCCATACCTCTCGACATGGGTGATGGCGTCATCAAGGCCATCGATCACTTTCACGGCAATGATGGCATCAAGATATTCGGTGGCCCAGTCGGCCTCGCTTGCAGGCGTGGTGCGCACATCCGTGGCACAGGTGGCAGCATCGCCGCGCACGGCACACCCCGCGTCCAGCAGCATCGTGACAAGGGGTGCAAGATGGGTCGCGGCGACCGACCTGTCGACCAGCAGCGTCTCGGCCGAACCGCACACGCCTGTGCGCCGGAGCTTGGCATTGAGCAGGATGGACGAGGCCATGCCGAGATCAGCCTTCTCATGGACATACACATGGCAGTTGCCGTCGAGATGCGCGAACACCGGCACGCGGGCATCTTGCTGCACCCGTTCGACAAGGCTTCTGCCGCCGCGCGGGATGACCACGTCGATGTTGCCGTCAAGCCCCGCGAGAATGGCGCCGACAGCGCCCCTGTCGCGCGAGGGGACAAGCTGGATCGCATCTTCCGGCAGTCCGGCCTGCGCAAGCCCCATCCGCATGGCCTGCGCCAGCGCAAGCGATGTGCGCAGGGATTCCGAGCCTGCCCGCAGGATGGTGGCGTTGCCGCTTTTCAGGCAGAGCGCGCTCGCGTCCGCCGTCACATTCGGGCGACTTTCGAAAACCACCGCGATCACGCCGAGCGGCGTCGCGACGCGCTCGATCAGCAGGCCGTTGGGCCGCTCGAACGAGGCCAGGAGCCTGCCGACCGGATCAGGCAAGGCAGCGATCTCCTCGACCGCGCAAGCGATGCCCTCGACGCGGGCCTCGTTCAACAGCAGCCTGTCGAGGAAAGCAGCAGGCTGGCCCTTTGCCGTTGCCTCTGTCAGATCCTGTGCATTGGCGGCGACGATGTGCGCAGCCCCCGCACGGATGGCCCTTGCAGCGGCAAGCAGGGCGCCAGTCCGCGTGTCCGGTGAAGCCAGCATCACGGCACGCTGTGCGGCACGCGCCTGTCTGCCCATGGTGCGCATGAGCACGCCGATATCCTCATCGGCCACAACGGGTGTCATCACAGTGGCCGCGCGCATCATCGATCATCAAGCTCCGGCTGATCAGCCTGTTCCATATCATGCCGTGCGAAAGCTGGAACAGGATTTGTGACGGGACGGCACCCGCATATCACCCGACAGGCCGTTCATCGGCGATGACCTTGCCGTCCTTTGGGAGCATCCCGAGCGGCACGATCTCGACCACTCCCTTGAGTTTCGTGACTGATTGCAGCGAAGCTGCGAGCGCATCGACGAAACCTTGCGGCTCGGCATAAAGCTCCGCCTTCAACGTCATCGTATCAAGCTCGTTGGCGCGCCCGATCACCAGACGCAGCTTCGCGATCTCGCTGTGCCGCTTCCCGATCTCTGCAACCTGCTCGGGGCGCACGAACATGCCCTTGATCTTCGCGGTCTGGTCGGCACGGCCCATCCAGCCCATGATCCGGGCATTGGTGCGCCCGCACAGGCTGTGACCAGGCATGAAGGCCGACAGATCACCCAAAGCGAGGCGGATCAGCGGGTGGTGCGGATCAAGGCTGGTGATGACGATCTCGCCGACCTCGCCCTCCGCCACCGGCTCGCCCGTGCCCGGCGTCACGATCTCGACGATGATGTTCTCGTTGATCATCAGGCCGGAGCGGGCAGGGGTTTCATAGGCAATCACGCCGATATCGGCCGTCGCATAGGCCTGATAGGCATCGACGCCGTGCTCTTTCACCAAAGCCTGCAGCGATGGCGGGAAGGCTGCGCCCGACACCAGTGCCTTGGTCATCGACACCGGCTTGCCAGCCGCAATGCCCGCCTCGATCAGGATCTTGAGGAAATCCGGCGTGCCGCAATAGGCCTTCGGCCTGAACGCCTGGATGATCTCGAGTTGCTGCTCTGTGTTGCCGGGCCCGGCGGGTATGACCGCAGAGCCTGCGGCGCGTGCGCCTGAATCCATGATGAATCCGCCCGGCGTCATGTGGTAGCTGAAGGTGTTGAGCGCCACATCGCCGCTGCGGAACCCTGCTGCAAAGCAGGCACGCCCCGCTCCCCATGGGTCAGGCCTTGCCGCTTCAGGCTCGAAGATCGGCCCTGGCGAGGTGAACAGCCGCGCAAAATCGCCGAGCTTGCCCGGCACGAACCCTCCGAATGGCGGCGTGGCCTTGTGCAGGGCCGGCAAGTCGGATTTCCGCAAGACAGGCAATTGCGCCAGGGCCCTGCGGCTCTTGATGGCATGCGGATCGACCCCTTTGAGATGATCGGCATAGGCGGGAGCTGTCATCGCCGCTGCGACCACCTGCTCAAGACGTCCCAGCAGCTCGGCTTCGCGCGCTTCTGGCGGGCGCGTCTCGAGGGTGTCGAAATGGTCGGACATGAAGGCCTCGCAAAAACATCAGGTGTGGTCAGAACCTGATGATCCTGAACCAGCGCGCGACGTCGAGCAAGGTTGCAAGCGCAGAGGCCACATAGGTCCAGGCAGCGGCTGTCAGCACATGGCGCGCGGCGGGCATGTCCTCCTCGGCCAGATAGCGCCGCTCTTCAAGGATCGGCAGCGCTTTCCTGAAACTGGCATCAAACTCGATCGGCAGCGTGACCAGATGCACGGCCACGCGAACCAGCAGCAGCACGACGCCCAGTGCGATCTGCATCGCAAACAGGATCGGTGCCTTGATGATGAAGGCAAGGACCGGCGCCGTGAACAGGATGACCGTGCCGATGCGGTCGATCCAGACCACCCGCGTCACCACGCTCATGCGGCGCATGAAGCCCGGCTCTTCGCGCGCATGCTGGATGGCATGGCCGACCTCATGGGTCGCAACCGCAACGGCGGAGATCGACTTGCCGCCCAGATGGCCGGGCGTCAGCCGCACCGTGCGGGTTTCAGGGTCGTAATGATCGCCGGTGTCGGTTTCCTCCACGGCCACGCCTTCAAGTCCTGCCTCGTCGAGCAGGTGGCGCGCCAACTCGCCGCCGGTGCCCGGCAGGTCGGGCCGGTCGGCACCATGCTTCTTGAGCGCCCATTGCACCCAGAATTGCGGGCCGAAGATCAGGATGAGGAGGGCGACAACGCCGAGACCGATCAGAAGGGGCATGATGGGAAAGTGGTTCGCTGCGCTGCAATGATCAAGGGTGCAGCGCACGCACAAACGCCGCGCTGTCGGGAAACACCTCGTAGGCAGCGACCTTCCCGTCCTTGAACGTGAACAGGTTGGCCGCGCGCAGGTGAAGTTCCTGTCCCGTGGCCCGCACGCGCCAGTGACCCTTCAGCACGATCAACGCCTTGTCCGCCGTCACCAGCCGCTCCACCGGCTCGACACTGAGCACCTCGAGCGCCACGCCGACCTTGCCGAAGAAGGCCAGCACGGCTTCTATGCCATGATGCTCGCCTGCCCACGGGATCAGGTCCGCCGGGCCATTCCAGCGCACCATCACATCAGGCGCGGCAACCTCGCGAAATGCCGCCATGTCGCCAGCCTTGAGGGCGGCATACCAGCGCGCGAGGATGTCTTCGGTCTGGTTCATGATCCAACCTCAGTGTCATCACCGCCCTCGTGGCGGTGATCTCGACACATTGGGCTACTGAGAATCGAGATGGCCGCCACAAGGGCGGCCATGACACTGGATGCAGCTTTCCGGCTCACGCCAGCCAACGCTTCCGGCGCTTGTAGCTCTTCACGTCGCGGAACG
>JANMHN010000167.1:0-2756 GCA_031375185.1 Allobosea sp.
CAAGCTGATGGCCAACCCCAGGCTTTACGCGACTTTCCTGCTCTGGCTCTTGTCGGAACTGTTCGAGGAGCTGCCGGAGGTGGGCGACCTCGACAAGCCGAAGCTGGTGTTCTTCTTCGACGAGGCGCACCTGTTGTTCAATGACGCGCCAAAGGTGCTGCTGGAAGCCGTCGAAACCGTGGTGCGCCTGATCCGCTCCAAGGGCGTGGGTGTGTATTTCGTCACGCAGAACCCGCTGGATATTCCCGACAAGGTACTGGCCCAGCTCGGCAACCGCGTGCAGCATGCCCTGCGCGCCTTCACCCCGCGCGACCAGAAAGCCGTGAAGGCCGCGGCCGAAACCTTCCGCCAGAACCCCAAGTTCAAGACAGAAGACGCCATCACCCAGCTTGCGGTAGGCGAAGCGCTGATCTCGATGCTGGCGGGCAAGGGTGTGCCGGAAATCGTCGAACGCGCCCTGATCGCCCCGCCGATGGCGCAGGTCGGCCCGGTGAGCATGGCTGTGCGCCAGCAGGCGATGGCGGCATCGGGCCTGCGCGGCAAGTACGACCAGCCCGTCGACGGGGAAAGCGCCTACGAAGTGCTGATGAAGCGCAAGGGCCTTGATCCAGCCAACCCGAACGCGCCGGCCCAGCAGGCCAGCACGGGCGGTATTGGCGGCATGCTGGAAGGCCTGTTCGGCGGCGGCGCGGCCAAACCCGGAGCCAAGGGGCGCACCACCCAGTCCATGGCGGAAAAGATCGCCACAAGCGCCGCCCGCTCCGTGGCGTCGACCGTCGGCCGCCAGATCGGCAGCGCCATCATCCGCGGCGTGCTGGGGAGCCTGCTGGGCGGGAAGAGATAGGCCTTCATTCTGTCCCTCTCCCGCTCAGGGAGAGGGTGGCGCGGCGGAGCCGTGACGGGTGAGGGCGCGCGAAGCGCACTACAAGGCAAGAACCCTCTTCCGTCTGCCTGCGGCAGCCACCTTCTCCCTGAACGGGAGAAGGACAATCGCCCCAATCTTCCCCATTCCCCAACACCTCGCTCCCTGTCACAGTATCGCCATCTGAATCACGCTCTGGTGTCGCCGATGTCATCCTTGCCTGCCGCGTTGCCCAATGTCCTGGCCCGCCTCGATGCCGACCGTGACGGTGCCATCCAGCGCCTGTTCGAGTGGGTTCGGATTCCCTCGATTTCGACCGACAGCGCCTGGAAGGCTGATTGTGCCCGCGCGGCTGACTGGCTGGTTCATGACCTGAAGGGGTTGGGCTTCGACGTGTCGTCAAGGCCGACCAAGGGCCATCCGATCGTGCTGGGGCACAGGCCAAAGCCAGGCGCGCCGCATGTGCTGTTTTATGGCCATTATGACGTGCAGCCGGTGGACCCGCTGAACCTGTGGGACACACCGCCCTTCGAGCCGCGCCTTGCCGAGATCGAGCCGGGCCGCCATGTCATCATGGGGCGCGGGGCGGCTGATGACAAAGGCCAGTTGATGACCTTTATCGAGGCCTGCCGCGCGTTCCTGGCGGAGACGGGTGATCTGCCTGTCGGCATCACGATCCTGATCGAGGGCGAGGAGGAATCGGGCTCGCCGAACCTGCCGTCCTTCATCAAGGCCAACGCGGCTGAACTGAAGGCCGATGTGGCACTAGTCTGCGACACCGGCATGTGGGACCGGCAGACGCCCGCCATCACGGCGGCCTTGCGCGGGCTGGTCTATATGGAGGTGAAGATCATCGCCGCTGACCGCGACCTGCATTCGGGCCTGTTCGGAGGGGCTGCCGCCAACCCGATTCATGTGCTGAGCAAGGTCCTGGCCGGCCTGCATGACGACACTGGCAAGGTCACATTGCCGGGCTTTTACGACGGCGTGCAAGACCTGCCACCGGCCATCAAGGCCGAATGGGAGAGCCTTGGCCTGACGCCTGCCGATTTCCTGGGCCAGGTCGGCCTCGGACTTCCGGTTGGCGAGAAGGGCCGCCTGCTGATCGAGATGATCCAGTCGCGGCCCACCTGTGATGTCAACGGTATCTGGGGTGGCTATCAGGGCGAGGGCACCAAGACGGTGATCGCGTCGGAAGCCAATGCCAAGGTCTCCTTCCGGCTGGTTGGCGAGCAGGATCCGAAAGTCATCATGGAGGCGTTCGAGGCGCAGGTGCGGGCCGCTATTCCCGCGGACTGCAAGGCCGAGTTCATCCGTTACAAGGGCAGCCGAGCCATCTCGCTGCCATGGGACATGCCGGCGTTGATCAAGGCGAAGCAGGCGCTGACGGATGAATGGGGCACCTTAGCCGCCATCATCGGCTCTGGCGGCTCGATCCCGGTGGTGGGTGATTTCAAGCGCACGTTGGGCATGGACACGCTGCTGGTCGGCTTCGGCCTTGATGATGACCGGGTGCATTCGCCCAACGAGAAGTATGATCTGTCATCTTTCCAGAAGGGTGCCCGCTCCTGGGCGCGCATTCTGGACGCGCTGAAGGACTAAAGTCATGATCACATCCATCTGCGTTTTCTGCGGCTCCAGCATCGGTGCGAACGATGCCTATGCGGATGGTGCCCGCGCCATGGGCCGGGAGATCGCGCACCGGGGCTTCACGCTGGTTTATGGCGGCGGCAGCGTCGGACTGATGGGCGTGATCGCGGACGCGGCGCTGGAGGCGGGCGGCGCAGTGCATGGCGTCATTCCCGCTTCGCTGGAGGCCAAGGAAGTGGGCCACAAGGGGCTGACCCGCAAGGATGTCGTTGCCTCGATGCACGAGCGCAAGGCCCGCATGGCG
>JANMHN010000188.1:0-2857 GCA_031375185.1 Allobosea sp.
CCCGGTGCTGACCATTGGCACGCAGATGCGGCTTGCCATCGCGGCGCACGAGAGCCTGAGCGAACAGGCCGCCAGCGCGCGCTGCGTCGAGGTGCTCACAACCGTCGGCATTCCCGATGCGGCCCGCAGGCTGGAAAACTATCCGCATCAGTTTTCCGGCGGCATGCGCCAGCGCGTCGCCATCGCCATCGCGCTGCTCAACCGGCCAAGGCTGATCATCTGCGATGAACCCACGACCGCGCTCGATGTCTCGATCCAGGCGCAAATCCTGACGGAAATGAAATCGCTGGCGGCACGCCTTGGCACAGCGATGATCTGGATCAGCCATGACCTTGCCACGGTGTCCTCGGTCGCCTCGCGGCTTCTGGTCATGTATGCTGGACGCCTGATCGAGGCGGGGCCTGTTGCAGATGTCTTGCGCAGTCCGCGCCATCCCTACACGAAGGGCCTGCTCAATTCGCTGCCGGGGCTGGCCAGGCCGGGTCAGGATCTGATCCAGATCCCCGGCGCCATGCCCTCGCTCATCGACCTGCCAGAAGGCTGCGCCTTCCGCCCACGCTGCGGTTTCGCCGATGCAGCCTGCACCGTGACGCCCGCCCTGGTCGAAACCGGGCCGCGCAGCCTGCGTTGTCATCATCCGCTTGGCCAACAGGTCGTGTCATGAAGACGCGCTCACTTGTGCAGGTCCAGACCGTCTCGAAGCGCTTTGCGCCAACCGTCACGTTCGGCGAGCGCATCGCGGCCTGGCTGGGCAGCCCTGTGGAAACCCGCACCGTGCATGCCGTTGACCGGGTCTCGTTCGAGATCCGCAAAGGCGAAGTGCTCGGCCTGGTGGGGGAATCGGGCTGCGGCAAGTCCACATTGGGGCGCATCGTTTCCGGTGTTCATCCCCCAAGCGATGGCGCGGCCTTGATGGATGGCAAGGCCGTCATGGGCGAGGGGCGCAGCCCGCTCAAGAGCACCACCCGCATCCAGATAGTCTTTCAGGATCCGTTCGCATCGCTTGATCCGCGTGTGCGGATCGGGGACACGATCAGCGAGGGGCCGCTGGCGCATGGCCTGGTCGGCAAGGCCGATGCGAAGGCCTATGTCGCCAGATGGCTGAAAGCCGTGGGCCTGCCCGATGAGGCATCGGATCGTTTCCCGCACCAGTTTTCCGGCGGGCAGCGCCAGCGCGTCGCGATTGCCCGCGCACTGGCCATGCAGCCGGATGTTCTGGTCTGCGACGAGCCGGTGGCGTCGCTGGACGTGTCGATCCAGGCCCAGATCATCAACCTTTTCCTCAAGCTCAGGCGAGAGCTTGATCTGACCATGCTGTTCATCAGCCACGACCTTGGCGTGGTGCGCCACATCTCGGACCGCGTCGCGATCATGTATCTGGGCCGCATCGTCGAGATCGGACCGACAGCGGACATCTATGCCGCGCCGCGCCACCCCTACACCCGCGCCCTGCTTGATTCCGTGCCCAAGCTGGTGACGGGCTCGGGCGAGTTTGTGACGTTCAAGCCGATACAGGGCGAATTGCCCTCACCCCTGTCGCCGCCGCCGGGCTGTCATTTTCACCTGCGCTGCCCCTACGCGCATGAGCGTTGCAAGATCGATCCTCCGCAACTCGATGATGCTGCGCAGGCTGTGTCCTGCCATTATCCCCTGACCTGAAAGTTCGGCTGCATGGAACCCTGGCAATGGCCGGAAGAGGAATGGCGACGGCGCGTGAGCCAGGTGCGGGCAGGCCGCTCGCTGAAGCCGGTCTCATGGCCTGGCGGTGCGCGCTGTGCCGTGGCGCTGTCGTTCGACAGCGACCATGACACCAACGAGTTGCGCGATGGCGGCACGTCCATCGGTCGCATGTCGTGGGGCCAGTATGGCACGCGTGTCGGCGTGCCGCGCATCCTCGACATCCTCAAGGCCGAGGATATCCAGGCCAGCTTCTTCGTGCCCGCCGTGGCGGCCAAGCTCTATCCCGACGAGCAGCGCCGGGTGATCGCGGAGGGCCACGAGATCGGCCTGCATGGCTGGATCCACGAACTCAACTCCGTTCTGCCCGAAGAGATCGAGCGTGACCTTCATCTGCGGGCGTCTGATGCGCTGGAACAGATCACCGGCATCCGCCCCGTCGGCATGCGCACCCCGTCATGGGATTTCTCGCCCGCCACGCTGAAGATCCAGCGCGAGATGGGGCTGATCTACGATTCATCGCTGATGGCGGACGATGATCCTTATGAATTGCTGGAAAATGGCGAGCCGACCGGCATCGTCGAATTGCCCGTCGAATGGATCAGGGATGACGCGCCCTATTTCAACATGAACCGGCATCAGGCCTTGCGTCCCTACACCCCGCCGCCCGCCGTTCTCGACATCTTCATCCGAGAGTTTGACCGCGCGCATGCGGAAGGCGGGCTGTTCCTGCTGACCATGCACCCGCATGTCATCACCTACCGCTCACGCACCTTCATCCTGGAAGAGCTGATCCGGCACATCAAGACCAGGGGAGATGCCTGGTTTGCCACCCATGCGGATGTGGCGCGCTGGGTTGCGAAGGGGCTTGCGGCGTGAAAAATCAAGCCCGGTTTCCGGGTGCAATCCCAGAAATCCTCATCCTGAGCCTGCCCGAGGAGGAGTTCCAGCAGCACGCAAACTGGAGTTCATCCTTCGACGTTGCTCAGGAGGAGGATTGGTGGGATCAGAATGAGGCCCGCTATGGCGGTTGCTGAAGCCTAAGGTCCGTTCTGTTCGCGGCGCAGGGTCGTCAGGCCGATGCCTGCGGCCTGGAAGCCGCCATCCACGGCGATGATCTGGCCCGTGATGTAGCTGGCGCGCTCGCTGCACAGGAAGAAAATGGCCTCGGCCAGTTCCT
>JANMHN010000203.1:0-27251 GCA_031375185.1 Allobosea sp.
CATCGGGCCTAAGCATAGTTGCCAATGACAACAATGCGCGTGTTGCAGTTGCCGCGTGAGCGGTAATTACACACAAACCTAAGTCCTTGCGCTTCGCAGCGTAAGGCGGGGCCCGGAGGAGCCTGGCAACAGAATCCTCCACCTCACAAAGGCCGGTCGTGGCTCCTCCAGACCCCGACACCTGGGAGCCTGGCAACAGAAACCAGCGTTCTATCCAACACTGATCCCGAGCTTCTGGTGATCCTGCGCCGCTGGCCATGGCCCTGACGGTCTGTTAGATGGCGCTCATCGTGCTGTCGCGCGCACTGTTTTGGAGAGCATGAATGTTACGGGACGGGACGAAGCGCCGAGCGCTGGTCACTGGCGGAGCGGGTTTCATCGGCTATCATGTTTCGCGTCGGCTCCTTGCCGATGGCTGGCTTGTCTCGAGCGTCGACGGCATGACAAACTATTACGATCCGATGCTGAAGCGTCGGCGTCATGACATGCTCGGTTCATCCAATGCCTTCAGGGCACATGAGATCATGCTGGAAGACATGGATGCGCTGACGGCGGCCTTCGCGGAGTCCGCCCCTGACGTGGTGGTCCATCTCGCGGCCCAGGCCGGTGTTCGCTACAGCCTCGAACATCCACGCGCCTATGTCGACGCCAATCTCATCGGCACCTTCAACGTCATGGAGATGGTCCGCCAGCACAAGCCTGCGCATTTCCTGATGGCGTCCACCAGTTCGGTTTATGGTGCCAATACAGAGCTGCCTTTCGGGGAACTGGACAAGACCGACCACTCGATGACGCTTTATGCCGCCACCAAGAAGGCCGCGGAGGTAATGACACACTCCTATGCGCATCTGTGGGGCCTGCCGACGACCATGTTCCGTTTCTTCACCGTTTACGGGCCTTGGGGACGGCCAGACATGGCGCTGTTCAAATTCGTCAAGGCGATCCTCGCAGGCGAGCCGATCGACGTTTACGGCGAAGGCAACATGCAGCGGGATTTCACCTACATCGATGATCTCGTCGAAGGCATTGTCAGACTTGTCGACACGGCTCCCGTAACAGGAAAGCCTGCGCAGGGAGCGCCCGACTCCCTGTCCCGTGTCGCACCGCATCGCATCGTCAACATCGGCGGAGGCCAGCCGGTCCAGCTCATGGAGTTCATCCGCGTCATCGAGCGGCACCTCGGCATGGAAGCCAGGCTGAACCTCATGCCCATGCAGATGGGAGACGTACGGGCGACCGAAGCGCGCGCGGAACTGATCGAGACACTGACGGGCTTCAAGCCATCCATTCCGGTCGAAACCGGCGTCAAGAATTTTGTTGACTGGTATCTCTCGTACTATGGCAAGCGCTGACCGTGTCGAAGATCGCGATCATCGCTGGCCTTGCCCAGTCGCTCGTGAATTTTCGTGGCCCGCT
Source organism: Allobosea sp. (assembly GCA_031375185.1). Taxonomy (GTDB): domain Bacteria; phylum Pseudomonadota; class Alphaproteobacteria; order Rhizobiales; family Beijerinckiaceae; genus Allobosea. Next base: position 1,417 of record JANMHN010000203.1, read on the forward strand.
CCTTGATGCGATGCTCCGGGCGGGACACGAGGTCCATGCCATTGGCCCGGAGGCCGATCCAGCAACGCTGGACTGGCTGAGCCAGCGCGGTGTGGTTTACCACCAGATCCCGCTCGCCCGGACCGGCCTTTCGCCGCGCGCGGATCTGGAAACGCTGCTCGCGATCCGCACGCTTTTCAAGCGCCTCAAGCCGGACATCATGATCGCCTACACGATCAAACCCGTCATCTATGGCTTGATCGCAGGACGCCTGTCAGGAGTTCCGCGCCGCTATGCCATGATCACGGGGCTCGGATACGCCTTCACCGAAGGGGCGGCTTCGCTCAAGCGCACCATGGTCGGTCATGCCGCAAGGCTGCTCTACAGGATCGGCATCCGCGAGGCCCATGCTGTCGCTTTCCAGAATCCGGACGATCTGGCCGTCTTCAGGCAAATGGGGATTGTTTCTCCTGACCAGAAGGTCGGGATCGTCAACGGGTCAGGTGTCGACACAACCCGTTTCGCAGAAGCTCCGCTGCCGGACACGCCCGTCTGCCTGATGATCGCGCGGCTTGTGGCCGACAAGGGAGTTGGCGAGTTCATCGCGGCTGCCTCAACGATCAAACCGGCACATCCGGATGCGACATTCGTGCTGGTCGGACCGCGTGACCCAAATCCTGCCGCCCTGCCGGTGGGACTTGTCGAGGGCGCCATCGCAAAGGGCGTGATCGACTACCGTGGCGAGATGGAAGATGTGCGCCCCGCATTGGCCGAGGCAAGCATTTACGTGCTCCCGTCCTATCGCGAAGGCACGCCGCGCTCCGTGCTCGAGGCGATGTCGATGGGACGCCCCGTCGTGACAACCGATGCGCCCGGCTGCCGCGAAACCGTCACGGACGGGGTCAATGGCCTGCTTGTGCCGGTCAAATCCGTCGATGAACTGGCTGCCGCGCTGGAACGGCTGATCCTGGATGCGGGGTTGCGCAGCCGTATGGGACAGGCAGGACGGCAGATGGCCGTATCCCGTTACGATGCCGACGAGGTGGCACATTCGGTGCTCGATCTGTTCGATATCGAACCGAAGCGGCGGTCAGTCTGAGGTTGTACCGTCTGGGCAACTGATATACCGAGCAACATCCGGAAGATGGCTGCGCAGGATGGTCAGGACATATGTGCGGGATCACAGGTTTTCTCTCGAACGGACATCGGCCTATCCCTGTCGAGGCTATCGAGGCGCTTGCTGACTCGGTTGCGCATCGTGGACCGGATGCCCGCGCGCTGTTCATCGACAACGACGCAGGCATCGCGCTGGGGCATCTGCGGCTAGCGATTGTTGACCTGACCGAAGCCGGTCAGCAGCCGATGACATCGCCCTCCGGACGCTATGTCATGGTGCTGAACGGCGAAATCTACAATTTCAAGGACATTCGCCGCGATCTGGAAGCAATCGGCGCAGCACAATGGCGCGGCACATCCGACACCGAAGTCCTGCTCAACGCCATTGAAAGATGGGGCCTGGAACGAACGCTCGAGATCAGCGACGGCATGTTTGCATTCGCCCTGTGGGACCGTCAGCAGCAGGAACTCACACTGGCCAGGGATCGATTTGGCGAGAAGCCGCTGATCGTCGCGAGAACCTCCGGCGGGCTGGCCTTCTCCTCGCAACTGGGCGGGCTGATGGCGATGCCAGGCTTTGTCGGCGAAAACGACGAACAGGCGATCGACCAGTTTCTGGCGTTGAGCTACATCCCGGAGCCACGGACACCTTTCCGCGACGCCTTCAAGGTGCCGGCCGGCAGCTATTGCATCGTGAAAAGGGGCGACACAGTCCTCAAGCCGGTGATCTACTGGTGCGCGAGTGAAACCGCCATCGCAGCCCGGCGAGACCTGGCCTCAACGCCCGATCAGGTCTCAGAGGTGAAGTCTGCCATCGAAGCCCGCCTCAAGAGGGCCGTGAAAAACCAGATGTTGGCCGATGTGCCGCTGGGTGCTTTCCTCTCAGGCGGCATCGATTCATCCCTCATCGTCGCCCTGATGCAGGAGGTCTCGACCCAACCGGTCAAGACATTCACCATCGGTTTCGATGAAAAGGCCTACAATGAAGCCGATGATGCGCGGCGCATCGCTACCCATCTTGGCACGGACCATACAGAATTCACGTTCTCATGGGGCGAGGCCCTTGGCTTGGTCGACAAGCTGCCGGAATTTTACGACGAGCCTTTCGCAGACTCCTCCCAGCTTCCGACATATCTTGTCTCGCGCACCGCCCGCAGCGCCGTGACGGTTGCCCTCACAGGTGACGCAGGCGACGAGGTCTTCGGCGGCTACAACCGGCACGCCATTGCGGCCAAATACGGCAAAGTGCTTGAAAGAACCCCTGGTTTTGTCAAGGCAGGCCTCGGACACGCCCTTGCCGGGCCTGCACAATCCCAGACGCTCGAGAACATTCTCAAAAGCGTCGGCATCGGCAAGAATATCAGGCTTCTTGGTGAAAAAGCCGGCAAGGTCGCGGCAATGCTGCGCAGCAGTGACAGATATGCGCTGTATCAATCACTGGTTCGCCGCGATGATGCCCTTCTGGGAGATCAGGTCATCCCGAACGCATTCCAGACCTGCCACGACCAGGCCGCCAGAGCCGGTCTTGATCTGCCAGGCTACATGATGTTGATGGATACCCTGACCTATCTGCCCGGAGACATCCTCACCAAGGTTGACCGGGCCTCCATGGCCGTGGCGCTGGAAACACGGGCGCCTTATCTCGACCATCGGCTCTATGCGCTTGCCTGGCGTCTGCCATCCAGCGAGCACATCAAGAATGGCCGGACAAAAACCGTCCTGCGCGAGATGCTGTCCAGGCGGATTCCTGATGCCCTTCTGGACAGGCCGAAGTCCGGCTTCGGCGTTCCGATCGCTGCATGGCTGCGGGGCCCGCTGAAGGATTGGCTGGTGACGCATTCCGAGGCGTTCAGCCGCCAGAATCCTCGCCATGCCGGGAAGATTTCCCAAGCAATGGCGGCGCTGGATGCAGGCAGCCCATCCGTGCATCATTTTCTGTGGAATGTTGTGATGCTGCAGCTCTGGCGCAACAGATATGGCAGCGGCACGGTTTCATCTTCTCCCCGTCTCGCGGTTGCAGGCGCTCTGTGACCATCAGGCTGGAACAATCCGGCGCACCCCGGCTGGCGGGTGATACATTTGTCGTCGCACTCTTGCCCGTGGCATGCGGCTTTGCAGTGGTTTCGCCTCAGGGCTTGACCTGGTTGCCGCTCCTGATCGGCGTCGCGATGGCCGTGGCCTGGCGCACGCACCTCATCACGCGCCAACCGTGGCGGCAATTGGCGGACGCATCCCTGTTCATCGCCGTCCTGGCCCTCTTTGGGCTGTGGTCGATCATCAGGAGCTTCACCGCAGCAGATCCGTCGATGGCGTTCGCCGCATCAGTACCATTCCTGTTCAGCCTGACCCTGATCGTTGTCAGTTTTCCGCTGACGGCAGGTGTCAGCACCGACGGACGCTGGCACTGGGGGTTCTTCCCCATTGTCAATGTCATCCTTGCCCTGGTCACAGCGCTGGCAGCAAACGGGATGATCAACCTCACCCCGCTGGGCGGTTCGCGCCTTGGCGAACTGTGGCACTTCAACCGGGCAGCGCTGCTGTCAGCATTGCTTCTCCCGGTCAGCCTGTTCGCCATAGGTGCCATGCGCCTGGGCACATACCAAAGCCGGGCCTTTCATGGCCTCACCGTCATCATGGTTGGCCTTGGGGTGTTCGGATCCTACAGCGAGTCAGCCCAACTCGCCTTTGCTGTCATTCTCGTCGTGTATGGACTTGCGCTTGTCCTGGGTAGCCTGCTGCCAAGGTTGGTTGCCTGGGGGCTGGCGGCAGGCCTGCTCGCCCTGCCTTTTGTTTTTGTCAGCCTGTTCGAATGGCTCCATGCCACCGGACTGTGGGATGCCAAGCCGCTGACGGTCAAGCCGAGGCTTCTCATGTGGCGCGCCATGGTCGACAGCATCAGGGACGCGCCGCTCATCGGCCACGGCGTCGAGTTCGTGCGCGCCATGGGCTATCGTGATCCAGAAACGGGCATCCTGACCGTGCAGACGCACCCCCATTCCTTCCTGTTCCAGATCTGGGTCGATATCGGCTTTGTCGGGGTCGCCCTGCTGATCGGCACGATCATGCTTCTCGCCGAGATGATCCGGCGCGTGGAGGGTCCGGCGAGGGTGATGTATGCCGCGATCATGGCCGGCGGACTTGTGATCTGGAGCGTATCTCACGGCATGTGGCAATCCTGGTTTGTGGGACTGCTCGGCATCAGCATCATTTATGCCGGTATCGCCCACCACCGCAATGGCCAGCGATAATCCGGATTCTCGACCACCGTCGTTGACATGGCCAATGTTCATTCATGTCGTCCGGGCCACTCGCCGTACCAGCGCTTGAAGAGCGCAAGCTGGTCACGCGCAAAGGTCTTCTGGCTGGTCGAAAGCTCATCGGTGCTGTTGAAGTGAAGCGCGTATTCTGGACTTCCCTCGAGCACCATGAGGTACTTGTAGAACAGGACCAGATCAGTGCCCTCGTCGAATGTCGACAGCACCAGCAATGCAGCTTCAAGCTCAAGGGCCCTGGCGCGTGCCCCTGCATCGCCTGCGGCAGCCTTCTGGCAAAGCCGCACAAGATGCAGCACCTCTTTCGGCAGGACGTTTCCGATGCCTGTGATGGCACCTGAAGCGCCACAATTCACATAGCCGTGGAAGACCTGTGTATCGACACCGACCATGAGGACCACGTCATCGGAATGTCCCGTGATGTGCTCAGCCGCGTAGCTCAACGACCTTGCCCCGCCAAATTCCTTGAAGCCGACGAGATGCGGATACTGGTGGTGCAGCGCAAAGAACAGGTCAGCCTTCGTCTCGAAACCATAATACGGGCTGTTGTAGATGACGGCTGGCAGATCGACCGCAGCTTCCAGGATGGCGGCAAAGTGCGCGTGTTGCGCCGCTGCCGATGAGCCGCGCGACAGCACACGAGGGATGATCATCAGGCCCGCTGCGCCGACCTTCTTGGCATGCGCCGCGAGCGCTGCCGCCCGCATCGGATTCTGGGCACCTGTCCCGACAATGACACGGATGCCTGCCTCAACCAGACGTTCCACTCCCTCCATGCGCTGTTCATCCGTCAACAGCGGCCAATCGCCCATCGAGCCGCAATAGATCACGCCGGACATGCCTGATCTGGTCAGTTCAAGCCCCTTGCTGACCAGCGCATCAAAATCAGGTGTGCGGTCGGCACGGCATGGCGTCATCAGGGCCGGCATCACGCCCGTGAAAATTGACTGGCCGAAAACTGACTGGCCGAAAACAGATTGTCCGGATGCTGGCTGTCCCATGTCTTGTGATCTCCAATGACGTTCGATGAGTGAAACAGGGCATCAATTTCAGAAACTTGTGTCGCCTACTTGCGTATTTTTGTAGATTGTATAAAATATATAGTCAATGATCTTTTCTTCACCTCAGCACAGCAAACCGCATCGCCATGAACCGCATCATCAAGAACCGAACGTTGTCAGCCACCATCGGCGACCAGATCCGGCAGGATATTCTGGATGGTGCCTATGCCTCTGGAGAGCAGCTCCGGCAGGACATGCTGGCAACGTCATTCGGCGTCAGCCGCATTCCCGTCAGGGAGGCGCTGTTCCAGCTTGAAGCCGAAGGATTTGTGCAGATCGAACCGCACAAGGGCGCTATCGTCACCAACCTGTCTCCGGCGGAGGTGGAAGATGTCTTCGCCCTGCGGATCATGCTGGAGCCGCGCCTGCTGCGGGCCTCCATCACACGGTTGAGCAAGAGTGATCTTGAAGGACTTGATGTGATCCAGGCTGAATTCGACATGGCCATCAAGGACAATGATACCGGCCAATGGGGCGTGCTGAACGCACGATTGCATATGGCGATGTATGCACGGGCCGAATTGCCGCGAACCTTCTCGGTTGTCGCGGGGCTGATGCAGACCAGCGAGCGCTATACGCGGATCCAGCTTGCGACGCAGGCAGCATGGCAGCGCGCACAAAGCGAACATGCCGAACTGATCGAGCTTTGCCGCAAGGGTGACAGCGAAACAGCCTGTTCGCTTCTGGTGCAGCACATCTCGACGGTCCAGACTGACCTTTCGGCACTTCTCGCCAAACGTCCTTGACGGACTGACATCAGCACAAAAGTCAGCGTCATTCTGGAGCGGTTTGGCCTGTCCGCCTACCCGGCGCACAGGCCAACCGAACTCTCCGTTTGCCAGCGCACCGGACCTGAACGACCTGTTAAATCCCGCCTACAAGAACAAGATCATCATTGCCGGCCCCGCCAGCAGTCCATCGCCGACACCATGCTGTAGGGTGTGCGACGGTCTACATCAGCGAGCGCTTGAGCAGGTCGCACAAAAGCGGCATCCGGTTTTGCACCACGGCCTGCTGTGGCGACAACTCTGATCAAGCGGACAGAAACTGCATCCGGTCTGGCGCAAGCGACACCGTCACCATCTCGCCCACATCGATCAGGCTTGAACCGCTCTGGAACGGCACCTCGACCGTGACTTCGCTGCTGCCAAGCGCCACGCTGTAACGCACTGTCGCCCCGAGAAACTCGCGGTGGACGACCTGCCCCGTGAGCGCATCGCCTTCCCCGGCACAGTTGGTGCGGATCAGTTCAGCATATTGCGGGCGGAACACCAGCCTCGACGCCGCGTCGGCAGCCAAGCCCCGCGGAATGGGCAGCCTTGCGCCGCCCCTGATCTGAAAGGCACGGTCTGCTCCATCGGCCAGAACATCGCCTTCGAGAATGTTGGCCGCCCCAAGAAAGCCGGCAACAAAAAGATTTGCCGGCTTCTCATAAAGCTCCATCGGCGTGCCAACCTGCTGGATGATGCCGTCATTCATCACCGCGATGCGGTCACAGATGGTGTTGGCCTCCTCCTGATCATGGGTGACGAAGATCGTGGTCAGGCCCAGCCGCTGCTGCAGCTCACGCAGTTCGCGCCGGACCTGCACCCGCATCTTGGCATCGAGATTGGACAGAGGCTCGTCGAGGAGCAGCACCTTTGGCTCGATCACCACGGTGCGGGCCACGGCAACGCGCTGCTGCTGGCCGCCCGACAATTGCGAGGGGCGGCGCTCGGCCAGATGGTCAAGGCTGACAAGCTCCAGCGCCGCCTTGACGCGCCGGTCGATCTCGGGTTTCGGGATCCTGCGCTCTTCAAGCCCGAACGCGACATTTTTCGCGACCGTCATGTGAGGCCACAGCGCATAGGACTGGAACACCATGCCGACATCACGCTTCCAGGGCGGGAGGCTTGAAATATCATCGCCGCCAATCATCACCCGACCGGACTGGGCGATGTTGAATCCGGCAATCAGCCTCAGCAATGTGGTCTTGCCGCAGCCGGACGGCCCCAGGAAAGCGAAGAACTCTCCGGGCCTGACCTCGAGATTGATGCTTTTGAGCACATGGGTCGCGCCATAGGAGAGATTGACGTCCTCGACCATGACACCGGACGCCCTGGCCCGTGTTGCGGCTTCGATGGCCATGGATGCGCCTTCAATGCTTTACGGTGCCGGACCGCTCGCGGTCCAGCAGCCAGTGGGAGAGATAGGTACACAGGCCCACGATCACGACTGCGATCATGCCGAGCGCGGCACCCGGACCACGTCCGGCGGGGGACTGCATGTAGACATAAAGCCCGTAAGCAAGCGGCGCATCGGAGGTGTTCTGCACCAGCATCATCGTGGCGGAGAGTTCGACCGAGGCCGTGGCGAAGGCCGTGACGAAACCGGCCAGCATGCCGCCCGCCATCAGCGGCAGGAGAATCTTGCGAACCGTGCGGGCCTTGGTCGCGCCAAGGTTCTCTGCAGCTTCCTCAAGCTGCGGCGAGACCTGCTGCAAACCCGCCGTGCAGGCCCGCAGGGCGTAGGGCAGACGCCTGACCGCTAGCGCGATCACGATCATGAACCAGAACGTGGCCAATGACTGGCCCGATGGCAACGTCACGCCATAATAGGTGCGCAGATAACCGATGCCGATGACAACGCCAGGCACGGCCAGCGCGCCCATGGCAAGGTAATCCAGAATCTGTCGGCCCGGTATCTTGGTACGCTGCACCAGCCATGCAATCGCCGAGCCGATGATCACCGATATGACGCCAGCCAAGGTCGCATAGAGCAGCGTGTTCCAGATGAAGAGCGGGCTCTCAGTGAAGACCTTGCCATAGTGAGTGAGCGTGTAACCGTCCGGCACAGGCGAGAAGGACCACACCGTCGCCAGCGAGAGCAGGATCAACCCGACATGTGGCGCAAGCGTCAACGCCAGGATCAGAAAGACGACGGCATAGGCGATGATCTTGTCGAGGCCCTTCATCTCGCGTTTGGCCAGCCCGCCACCTCCGCGCTGCACTGTGGCATAGTCACGGCCACGGGTTGCCATGGTGGCAATCCACATGGCCAGCATCGACACCACGATCAGCACGACTGAGATCACGTAGCCCATCGGGTCGCTCAGCCCGATAGAGGTGATCCGCAGGTAGGCCTGGGGGGCCAGCATATCCTTCACATTCAGGAGCAGCGGCGTCGCGAGATCATCGAAAACCTTGATGAAGACGAGGCTGGCCCCAGCCACATAGCCAGGCATCGCCAGCGGAAACACGATTTTGCTGAATAGCCTGAAACCGGACGAGCCAAGGTTCTGCGCACTTTCCTCCATGGCCCGGTCGATGTTGGCCAGCGAGGCCGAGACATTGAGCAGGATGAACGGGAAATAGTGGATGGCCTGCAGCAGGATGACACCGTTGAGACCCTCCATGAAGGGGACGTTGATGTCGAACCAGTCGCCAAGAATGAGATTGAACGAGCCATTGCGCCCGAACAGGAGTTGCATCGCCACCGCCCCCGCAAACGGAGGCATGATCAGCGGAACGACGCCGAGCGTCTGGATCAACACCGCCCCCCGGAACTGGAAACGCGAGGTGATGTAGGCCAGCGGCAGCGCGAACACCGTGCCCCACGCCACCGCCATCGCAGACACATATACCGAGTTGCCGAAGGAGCGCATGAACAGGTCGTTGCGGAAGAAGTCAGCAAAATTGACCAGCGTGAAGCCGCCCGCACGCGGATCTATGAACGCCACGATGATGACGGTGGCGACAGGAATCACCAGAAACAGCACCAGGAACAGTGCCACCGCACCCGCAACCAGATACTGGCTGATCGGGATTGATTGCCCACGGGTAGCGACAAGCTGGCTCGATATCGCGCCCATGTCATGAAGTTCCTTGACGCGTCATTGCGAGCGCAGCGACAACTTGCCATCAAGGCGCGAGCTTTGCCGCTTCAGCCACCTTGGCGGCAGCAGCGGCATACTTCTCTTTTGCGAAGGTGGACCATTGCTGCTCGAGTTCGGCCTGGCGAGGGGCCTTGGCGTCCGGTGTGGTGCCCCGGAACGAGGCACGGACATCGTCAGACTGGGCCCGTGCCGCCGTCATCGGCATGGCCGAGATCAGCGCGCGGGCTTCCCCAAGGAGCGCGCGCGCAGCCGGATTGTCACGCCGCGCCAGCCGCGCCTCGACATCGTGCATGGCCTTGGTCACAGCTTTGAGAGGCTCGAGATTGAACGTGATCAACTGGTCGAACAGCACGTCCACAGCCGCGTAGCGCCGCTCGGAGACACCCACATCGAACTGGAAACCCGGCAACCCGATTCCGCCCTTGAAAGGGTTGGGATAGCCTTCGGGTGCCTTGGCATAGATCGCGGGATTGACAGGCAGGCGGCTGATGGCCGGGATCAGCAAAAGCTCCTGACCGGCATCCGACAACAGGAAATCGACGAAAGCGCGCGCGCCGGCCTGATTGGGCGCATTGGCGATGATGGCGACATTGGCAGGCACAACGGTCGAGACTGTCGGGTAGACGAACTTCACCGGGAAGTTGGCGGCGCGTGCAGAGAAGGCGAAGAAGTCGATGACGACGCCAAGGCCAACCTGACCTGAATTGACCGCGTCCGGCACGCCGAACGACCGGTCCGTGACCGAGCGCATGTTGCCGGACATGGCTTTGAGCGTGGCCCATCCCTTGTCCCAACCTTCGCCCTGCAGGATGGTTTCCACCGTCAGATGGGTTGTTCCGGAGCGCGACGGCGTCGTGATCATCACATGGTCGTGGTAGACTGCCTTGCCAAGGTCAGCCCATTCCTTCGGATCCGGCAGGCGGTTGGCGCGGGTGTAGCGCTTATTCCACATGATGCCGTAACCCGAAGCTGCAAAACCGAAGAACATGCCGTCCGGATCATTGATGGTGTAAGGGCCGAGCCTGGCCGGAATGCCCGGCGTGTTCGGCTTGTGGGCCTGCAACAGGTTTGCGCGCTTCAGCACCTCGAAAGCGTCAGGCGCAGAAGCCCAGAACAGGTCGACCTGGTTGTTGGCCTTTGTTTCCTGCACGAAACGCACGCCGGCATTGGTGTTGTGGTTCTGCACCTCCAGCGTCACGCCGGGCACAGCCGCCTCGAATGCCTTTTTGAACGGGTCTGTCACGTCCTTGGAAAACGATGTCACCACAGTGACCTTGCCGTTCGGGGCTTGCGCCCGGATGGCATCATGACTTGCGACCAGCGCGGTGAATGCAGCAGCAGCCATCAACAAACGACGATGAATCACGAGAAGCTCCCCTGAATGTTTCCGTATTTTTGCGGCGCTTGATGGCCGGTTCACTGGCTAGATAAACCAGCCTGGTGATGAAACAAGAGAGGGGCAACAGCTAAAGCCATTCTGCAGGCAGGTGCAGGCATGTGTTGTTCGGGCCATCATGTATCAATCAAGAAAACACGTTCAAGCGATCAGCCTTCATGTCAGAGGCTGGACTTGACAAGAACGTGATTGTTGGCGATCTCGCTATCGTGCGGCGTGTAGCCCGGTGCCATGAGTTGTTCCCCAGCAATGTCAATGATCTCGTCGCCTGTGTTGGCAAAAACGAAACAGACGACAGCCATGCTCACCGCCTGGACGGCAAGCAAAGGCAAACGCGCGCGCTGACGCCTCTCCTCACTCCGGGTCATCCCCCGACGGGGATCAGGAGGCCTGCCTGAAGCAAGGCAGCCGTTACAAACGGCTGATTTTCAGGTAAGCAGCGGGGGAAATCAGTCAGGCCATAGTGGCAAGCAAGGTCAAAACATCATGGGTTACAAGGTCGCCATCGCAGGAGCCACCGGCAGCGTAGGCCGGGAAATGCTCTCCATTCTCGCAGAACGGTCGTTCCCGGTTGATGAGGTCGTGGCGCTCGCCTCGAGCCGCTCCATCAATTCCGAGGTGTCGTTCGGGGATCGGATCCTGAAGTGCAAGGTGCTCGATAACTACGATTTCTCCGACACCGACATCTGCATCATGTCAGCGGGTGGCGATGTCTCAAAGGTCTGGTCGCCAAAGATCGCGGCGCAGGGCTGCGTGGTGATCGACAACTCGTCCGCCTGGCGCACGGATCCTGACGTGCCGCTGGTGGTGCCAGAGGTGAACGCTGCTGCACTGTCCGGTTTTGCCAAGAAGAACATCATCGCCAACCCCAACTGCTCGACAGCCCAGCTCGTTCTGGCGCTCAAGCCCCTGCATGACCGCTTTGTCATCAAGCGCGTCGTCGTGGCGACCTATCAGTCCGTGTCAGGCGCAGGCAAAAACGGCATGGACGAACTCGACCGCCAGACGAAGGCACTTTATTCACTCGGTGGTGCCGAGGTGAAGACCTTCACCAAGCGCATTGCCTTCAATGTCATTCCCCACATCGATGTGTTCATGGAGGATGGCTATACGAAGGAAGAGTGGAAGATGATGGTCGAGACCAAGAAGATGCTCGACCCGAAGATCAAGCTCACCGCCACCTGTGTGCGGGTGCCGGTTTTTGTCGGCCATTCGGAAGCCGTGAACGTCGAATTCGAGAAGCCTGTGACCGCCGATGAGGCACGCCGCATCCTGCGGGCCGCGCCCGGCGTCATGGTGATCGACACCCGTGAGAACGGTGGCTATGCCACTCCACATGAGTGCGCAGGGGAAGACGCAACCTATGTCAGCCGTATCCGCGAAGACTCGACCGTCGACAACGGGCTGTCCTTCTGGTGTGTGTCAGACAACCTGCGCAAGGGTGCGGCATTGAATGCCGTGCAGATCGCCGAAGCATTGGTCAAGAAGGGTCTCATCAGCCCGCGCGCCCGCAACAGGGCTGCCTGACAACGCATGTGCCCGCCTGACATCTTGATCAGCGAATGCGGCCCGCGTGACGGGCTGCAAAACCTTAAAGAGGTGATGGCGACATCTGACAAATGCGCCTGGATTGATGCCATGCACATGGCAGGCCTCGCGGAAATCGAGGTCTGCTCGTTCGTTCCGGCAAAGCTGATGCCGCAGATGGCGGATGCTGCCGAAATCGTGGCCCATGCCTGCAGGCTGCCGGGGCTGACGGTGTTGGCCCTGGTGCCGAACCTGCGCGGAGCGGAAGCTGCGTTCGCAGCCGGCGTCCACAAGATCACCATTCCTGTATCCGGCTCGGAAGAACACTCCCTTACCAATGTGCGCAAGACCAGGGCGCAGATGGTCGAGGAGGTGCAGCGCATTGTGGCCCTGCGCAACGAGTGCGCGCCTCATGTGCCGGTCGAGGCCAACATTTCGGTGGCTTTCGGCTGCACGCTCGCAGGCCCGGTACCGGAGGATGACGTGATCAGCCTCAGCCTGGCACTCATTCAGGCAGGCGTGGACATCTCCGGGCTTTCAGACACGACGGGCGTGGCCAATCCCGCCCAGACGAGGCGGCTGTTCAGACGGCTGATTGCGGAAATCGGAAACAGATGCGGCGCGGCCCACATGCACAACACGCGTGGCCTGGGCCTGGCCAACAACCTGTCTGCCTATGAAGCCGGTGTCCGCACCTTTGATTCCTCGCTCTGCGGTCTCGGTGGCTGTCCGCATGCGCCAGGCGCATCGGGCAATGTCGCGACCGAGGATCTGGTGTTCATGTTCGAGGCAATGGGCATCAGCACGGGGGTCGACCTGCCCCGACTGCTCGCGGCGCGGGCGATCGTGGCCGATGCACTGCCCGGTGTCCCGCTCCATGGCATGCTCGCACCGGCCGGGCTGCCGCTCGGATTCGCACCTGCGAGACTGTCATGAGCAGGGCGCTTCCGCTTCACGGCATCCGCGTCATCGAGTTTTCGCACATGATCATGGGGCCAAGTTGCGGACTTGTGCTGGCGGACCTCGGTGCCGACGTCATCAAGGTCGAGCCGATGGGTGATGGCGACAGCACACGCAAGCTGGCCGGCTCCGGCGCGGGCTTCTTCGTGGCGTTCAACCGCAACAAGCGGTCCATACAGCTTGATCTGAAGTCAGAAAAAGGCATGGCGTTTGTCCGGAAACTGATCGCCAGCGCCGATGTGGTCACCGAGAACTTTCGACCCGGTGCGCTTGAAGGAATGGCCCTGGGGTATGATGACCTGAAAATGGCCCATCCGCGCCTGATCTATTGTTCGCTCAAGGGCTTCCTCTCCGGCCCTTATGAACATCGTGCGGCACTCGACGAGGTTGTGCAGATGATGGGCGGCCTTGCCTACATGACAGGTCCACCGGGGCGGCCATTGCGCGCAGGCGCGTCTGTCAATGACATCATGGGCGGCATGTTCGCCGTGATCGGAATCCAGGCCGCCCTTCTGGAACGGGCAAGGACAGGGCTTGGCCAGAGTGTCAGGAGCGCGCTTTTCGAAAACAACGCGTACCTGATGTCCACGCACATGATACAGTTCGCTGTCACCGGCAAGGCTGCGGCACCGATGCCGGAGCGCATCGCAGCCTGGGCGATCTACGATGTGTTCGACACAGCCGGGGGCGGTCAGGTGTTCGTGGGGGTTGTCAGCGACCGCCAGTGGCAGCTGTTCTGCACGGAATTCAGGCTGGAGGCCCTCATGGGTATACCCGGTCTTGGCTCGAATGCAGATCGGGTCCGGTCTCGCGACCAGTTCATGCCGCACGTCCGTTCTCTGTTCGCAAAGCTGACGCGCCATGACATCCTGACACGCTGTGAACGCATCGGCCTGCCTTTTGCCGCCATCACCAGGCCGGAAGACCTGTTCGACGATCCTCACCTGAAGCATCCCGGTGCCATGCTTGACGTGACGCTGGCTGACGGCCGCACGGCATCCGTGCCTGCCCTGCCGATCGAAATGGCCGGGACCAGACTGCCGCTCAGGCATGATATCCCGCTTGCAGGCGCGCACGGCGATGAGATTGCGCGCGAGCTGGGCCTGACTGACGACGATATCGCGGAACTTCAGCTGTCAGGTGCGCTCGGCAAAAGCTGAATCTCCGCACCTCTCAGTCATTCATGCTTAGATGATGCGCTTGATTCGGAGCGGACGATGAAGCCAAAGCAACCCGTCGATATCTTTGTCGGTTCGCGCATGCGGATGCGACGACTGCTCAATGGCCTCACCCAGAAAGAGCTTGCCCAGATGCTTGGCGTCTCTTTCCAGCAGCTTCAGAAATACGAAAAGGGCACAAGCCGCATCGGTCCCGCCCGCCTGCAGCTCGTGGCGCAGAAACTCGATGTGCCGATCACCTTCTTTTTCGATGGTGCCTCCGGCGCGACCGAAGAGGTCGATGGAGACCCCCCGGCTGCCGCTTTTGTCCACAAGATGGTGGCCATGTCGGATGGCCAGCAGCTTGCCCGGGCCTTCATGTCGATCACAGACAGCAAGATCCGCCGCCAGATCACCGATCTCGTGGAATCCATGGCTCAACTGCACCGCGCCGCACAGGCAGGGGAAGCACAGCCGGACAGCAACGGATAAAACTGCCATCAAGAATGCTAAATGACGTAATATAAAATTATACAACTAAAACGATAGTATCACCATCTTGAGGTGATGCTGTGTCCATGTCCCAGACCGAGTTGCGTATCCTGCTCGCAGACCAGAGCGCGTTTTACCGGGGTGCCATCCGTGAGTACATTCTCCCTGGCCAGTTTCCTGACATCCAGGAGACGCACAGCGCGCTCGACACCGTTGCGCTTCTGCTGTCGAAGCCCTTCGACCTGTTTGTGGTCGATTGGGAACTGCTGAGCACGAACGACGGTGCCTTGATGGAACTGATCATGAGGCGCGCGAAGACCATCAAGCGGAAAATGCCCGTTCTGGCGATGATGGCCAGCCCGACCCGGTCCAGTGTCTTGCACGCATCCAGCAACGGCATCGACATGGTGCTCAGAAAGCCCTTCTCGCCCAAAACGCTTCAGGATCGCACGCGCTGGCTTCTGGATCAGGCCAAGCTCGAAATGGCGATCTGACCGCAATCGATCCGCCGCTTCCCGAACATCGGATCGTGCAACCGTGACCCCGCGTCTGGATGCTGCCGCTGGATTGTCTCCGGCCCGGCCATCGGCATGGTGCAAGTCGTCATGGCAAGACAATGCGGGGGAACCTTTCGGTTCCCCCGCACATGGATCCGGTCAGACGTCGGATGTGTCAGCCGAGAAGCCTCAACACGCTCTGTTCCTGCTGCGAAGCAAGTGCAAGAGCCTGGCTCGACAACTGCTGGCGTGTCTGCAGGGTGAGCAGATTGGCAGCTTCCTCATTGCTGTTGGCCAGCACCAACCCGTCGGCGCCTGATTTCAGGGTGTTGACGAGTTCGGTTGTGAAGTCCTTGCGGGTCTGCACGATCGCAAGTTGCGATCCGAAGGTGCTTGCGGTCGAGCGCAGTGACGACAGGGCGGTGGTCAGGCTGCTGTCGGCATCATCCAGATCCGAGTTCTTCTGGAAGCCGGACACACCGGTGGCAACGACCGCCTTAAGCTTGAGGCCGGACGTGCCATCATCCTTGCCGGCCGTGAAATCCGTGCCCTTGATCGTCAATTGCGCCTTGTCGGCATCGGTCCGTTCGTTGAACGCGACAGACAATTGGTCGCTGTTGAGCAGATTCACGCCATTGTAGCCGGAATCGCGGGCAAGTTTGGTGATCTGCTCGCGAATGTCATTGAACTGCTTGGCCAGAGCCTGTCGCTGCTCACCTGCTGTATCGAGCTTGGCGGTTCCTGCCACTGACGTGCCAAGACCGAGCGCGGTGATGATCTCATCGTCGGACTGACCGGCTGTCGCCAGCGCTGTAACACCGGCATTGACTGTCGCAACGCCATTCGCGGCCGTCAACACGAGTTTGCCGGCGTCCTTGGAGGCTGTCACCAGCCGGGTGCCGCTGGCGTTCCGGTTGTTGGCGGAATCGTTGATCGCCGCTATGGATTCATCCAGCGTTTTGCCGCCGCCAATGGCGATATCGATGTTGCTGGCTGTGCCGCCCGTCGGTGTGAAGCTCAGCGATAGTTGACCACCGTTCGCCGCACCGGCAGCCGCACCTGTTGCTGCCGCCGCGCCTGCTGTGAGCGACTGTGTGGTGCCGCCTGCCGTCAGCGCACGGGCCTGGCGTGCAACGGACTGGGCGTTCTCCACCAGCTTCGTGATCGAACGAATGCCGTTATCCGCAGCCTCCACGGTTTTCAGCGAATTCGAGATGCCGTCAAGCAAGCTGTTCATGTCTTTGGCACGGCTGTTCAGCGACTGCGCCGTGAAGAAGTTGGTCGGGTTGTCGATGGCGGAATTGACCTTCTTCCCAGTCGCCAGACGGTTCTGGGTGGTGGCAATGAGATCACTGGACTGCTGGAGGGAAAACAGGTTCTGGCGGATGCCGCGGCCAAGGGAGATATCTGACATGGGGGTAACCTTTCTGGGTGCTGACGCAACTCCAAGCTGCTGCTTGGGTAGATACAACTTAAGCGTGTATTTCTTAAAATAGCGTTTTAGTTGTATTTTATATTTTTGCACCTTATGAAAATTACATCGACAGGCGTCGATACCGAAGGCCGCCAGCAGGGCGGCATGAGACTTGATCGGTGCCGCCGTTATAACCCGGCACGCCTGGCTCACTCCGAGAGGCGGCTTTGTCGCGCATCAGTGCGCCAGTCATCCGTCCAGGCCACTGAACTGCTCGCGGGTATTGACTGGTAATATGATAACTGATAATTTTCGAAAATCGTCAGTTGTCAATTCGGCAAGGTACCATGAATATCCGCCAGCGTTTCTCGGCTGAAGAGACCGTCCTCCGCATCCTTGATGTTGCGGAAGAGCATTTCCGGCGCGTCGGCTATGCCAAGACGGCCATTGCTGATCTTGCTGACGAGCTGGGTATGTCCAGCGCCAATATCTACCGTTATTTTCCGTCCAAGAGCGCGATCAACGAAGCCATCTGCAAGCGACTTTTTGCAGAGATGGAAACAATCATCGCCGAGATCGTGGCACGTGATGCATCGGCTGCTTCACGTCTGTCTGACATGCTGATGGCGATGCATGACTTCAACAGGAGCCGCTATACGAGCGAGCGCCGCATGCACGAAATGGTTGCTGTGGCGATGGAAGAAAACTGGGGTGCGGTCCAGGAGCACATCGCGTCATTTGTCGGGTCCATCGCAAGGTTGCTTGCCGAAGGTGTGGAAACCGGCGAATTCAAACCTGTTTCCGATGTCGCGGCGACGGCGCTGACAGTTGATCAGGCCTGCTGTTGCATTCTCCATCCCATGATGATCGCCGAATGCTCCCGCCTTGAAATGGATCGGGATGGGCATGCAGCCCGACTGATCGAATTTGTCGTGAATGCGCTCAAGCGCTGAGACCGGATGGCAGCCATGATGATCACCCGCCTTTTCGCACCTATGATGGCCATGGCAGCAGGTATCGGACTGGTTGCCTGCACGGAGAGCAAGAGCAACGCTGAAAAGCCCGCCGAATTGCGGTCTGTCATTGCGCAGGTCGTCACTTATGAGGCACGCAGTCCGAGCCGCACGCTTGTCGGAACTGTTCGGCCACGCATCGAGAGTGATCTTGGCTTCCGGATTGGTGGCAAACTTGCCGAGCGCCCCGTACAAGTTGGCGAGAAGGTGCGGGCTGGTCAGATCCTGGCCCGTCTCGATGCCGTGGATCTGGGCCTCCAGCGCGAGCAAGCGGAAGCGGAAGTCAAGGCAGCGGCAGCATCGCTGGCCCAGGCCGAAGCTGAGGACAAGCGCATCGCGACCTTGCGACGCGAGGGCTGGAGCACGGCGTCCGCCTTCGACAGGCAGCGCGCGGCGGTGGAAGAAGCCCGCAGCCGCCTCTCACGCGGTGAGCGCGCGCTCAGCCTGGCCGGCAACAGCCTCGATTATGCCGCCCTGCGCGCTGATGCGGATGGCGTGATCACCGCGACGCTGGTCGAGCCGGGGCAGGTGCTGGGGCAGGGCCAGACCGTCGTGCGGCTTGCCCGTCTTGACAGCCGCGAGGCCGTTGTCGCCGTGCCGGAAGCCTTGCTGGAGCGCGTCCGCAGTGCGAAAGCCAGCGTTTCGCTGTGGTCCGAGCCGGGCAAGAGTTTTGCTGCAACCTTGCGCGAGATGTCGCCGTCCGCAGATGTCGCCACCCGCACCTATCAGGCCCGTTTCACCATCGAGAATGCACCGCCTGAACTTGAATTCGGCCTCACAGCGACCCTCTCCATTTCCGACCGGGAAAACGAACAGGTTGCCCGGCTTCCGCTCTCGGCCTTGTTCAACCAGGGCACTGGCCCGTCGGTCTATGCGGTGTCTCCTGCGGATGGCAAGCTCACCCTGAAACCTGTCGAGATTGCCGGATACGAGGCCCGCGATGTGCTGATCCGCAGAGGCATCATATCCGGGGAAACCGTCGTGACGCTGGGAGTCCAAAAACTCGACCCTGCCCAGCGTGTGCGCATTGTCGCCCCGGCAAGCTGAAAGGTCCGCGCCATGACCAGCTTCAACCTGTCTGCCTGGGCCGTTCGGCACCGTGCGCTGATGCTCTTCCTGATGATCGCGCTCGGCTTTGCCGGAGCTGCGTCGTACATGCAGCTCGGGCGGGCGGAAGATCCTAATTTCACCATCAAGGTGGCCGTGATCACCGCAGCGTGGCCCGGAGCCACAGCGCAGGAAATGCAGGCACAGGTCTCGGACAGGATCGAGAAGAAGCTGCAGGAACTGCCCTACTTCGAGCGTGTGCAGACCTATACAAAGCCCGGCTTCATGGCAGCCCAGTTGGTGTTCCGCGACAACACCCGCTCTCATCTGATGCCCGAGCTGTTCTACCAGATCCGCAAGAAGCTGGGTGACCTGCGCCCGGATCTGCCCGCATCCCTGGTCGGACCCAACATCAACGACGAATATGGCGATGTGGACGCCCTGCTCTACATGGTCAGCGCCGAAGGTGCCGATTTCGCGCAGCTCAAGCGCGTGGCAGAGAGCCTGAAATCAGAACTCCTGCGCGTCCCGAATGTCACCAAGATCAACATCTATGGCGCACAGGACGAGCGAATCTTTGTCGAGTTCAGCCATGCCAAACTGGCAACACTGGGCATCCCGGCACAGGCGCTGTTTGATTCATTAGCCAGGCAGAATCTCGTCACGCCCGCGGGCGTGATAGAGACCGGCTCGCAACGGGTGGCACTCAGGGTCACCGGCGCGCTTTCCGGTGAACGCGCCGTTGCCGAAACCCCCGTGGAAGCTGGCGGGCGCACCTTCCGTCTGGGCGATGTCGCCACGATCTCGCGCGGCTTTGAAGACCCTGCGCGTTTTCTCGTGCGCAGCGGCGGCAAGCCCTCGCTGGCCGTCGGCGTTGTCATGCAGCGCGGCTCGAACATCCTCACTGTGGGCGAAGCCATCGACAAGGTCGTCACCACCTTCGAGGCCGCCCAGCCCGTCGGCATCGAGATCACGCACGTCGCCGATCAGCCAAAGGTGGTGCAAAAGGCCGTTGACCAGTTCCTGATGACCTTTATCGAGGCCTTGGCGATCGTGCTGGCCGTCAGCTTCCTGTCGCTCGGCTGGCGCACTGGCATCGTGGTGGCGATGTCGGTCCCGCTGGTGCTGGCCATGGTCTTCATCGTGATGCTGATCATGGGCATCGACCTGCACCGCATTTCGCTGGGTGCCCTGATCATCGCGCTCGGCCTTCTGGTGGATGACGCCATCATCGCGCTCGAGATGATGGTGGTGCGCATGGAACAAGGCTGGGAGCGCACCAAAGCCGCAGCCGCAGCCTGGGATTCGACAGCTTTCCCCATGCTGACAGGAACCCTTGTGACAGCGGCAGGTTTCGTGCCCATCGGGTTTGCGAATTCGGGCGTGGGTGAATACACCGGCTCGATCTTCTGGGTCGTGGCCATCGCGCTGCTCGCATCATGGATCGTGGCCGTGACCTTCATCCCCTATCTCGGGGTCAGGTTCCTGCCGGATTTCGCCAAGATCGCCGCAAGGAAAGGCATTCACCACGCGAATGAGCATGCGATCTACGAGACACGCGGCTACAATCTGCTGCGCGGCATCATCCAGTGGTGCGTTACCCATCGCATCAAGGTCGTGATGGCGACGGCTGGCGTGTTCGCGCTTGCGGTGTTCGGGTTCGGCAAGGTGCAGCAGCAGTTTTTCCCGCTGTCCGAACGCCCCGAACTGTTCTTCCAGATGCGGTTGCCCGAGGGCACGGCCATCGGCGTCACAAAGGCGGTGGCCGTCCGGGCCGAAGAGATGCTCAAGGATGACAAGGGCATCGAGACCTATTCGACCTATATCGGCCAGGGCTCGCCCCGTTTCTGGCTTGGCCTCAATCCGCAATTGCCCAACGAGGCCTTTGCCGAAATTGTCATTGTCGCCAGGGATGTGCAGACGCGCGAGGTGACCAAGGCCCGCATCGAGAAGGCGGTCGCCGATGGCGCTCTCGCCGAAGCGCGGGTCCGCGTCGACAGGTTCAACTTCGGACCGCCCGTGGGTTTCCCCGTTCAGTTCCGGGTGGTCGGCCCTGACCCGATGAAGGTGCGCGAATATGCCCGTGAGGTGCGCGACATCGCGCGGCAGAACAAAAGCCTGCTCGATCCTCATTTCGACTGGAACGAGATGACACCGTCCGTGCGGCTCGAGGTTGATCAGGAACGGGCGCGTGCCCTGGGGCTGGATCCGCAATCCATCGCCCAGACCTTGCAGACACTGATCTCCGGCGTCACGGTCACGACCGTGCGCGACGGCACCGAGAAAGTCGATGTCGTGGCCCGCGCAATGCCCAGCGAGCGCGTCGATCTTGGCCGCATCGGTGATCTCACTGTCCTGTCCCGCAACGGGGTGGCCGTGCCGCTTGCCCAGGTCGCCCGCATCGAATTCGGGCACGAGGAACCGATCCTGTGGCGCCGCAACCGCGATATGGCAATCACCGTGCGCGGCGATGTGGCCGACGGCGTGCAGGCCCCCACTGTCACGACTGAAATCTGGCCGACGCTCAAACCTGTGATGGACAAGATGCCCGCAGGCTACAGGATCGAAGTCGGTGGCGCGATCGAGGAATCCGCCAAAGGCAATGCCTCGATCTTCGCGGTGTTTCCGGTCATGGTGCTGATGATGCTGACCCTGATCATGATCCAGGTGCAGAGTTTTCCCAAACTGTTCCTGGTCTTTGCCTCCGCGCCTCTTGGCGTGATTGGCGCATCGCTGGCGCTGAACATATCAGGCATGCCGTTCGGCTTCGTGGCCCTGCTGGGGCTGATTGCCCTGTCCGGCATGGACATGCGCAATTCACTGATTCTTGCCGATCAGGTGATGCACGATATCAAGGCGGGCATGCCGATGAAGACAGCCATCGTCGAGTCTGTCGTACGGCGCTCGCGCCCCGTCATGCTGACCGCGATGGCAGCCATCCTTGCCATGATACCGCTCTCGCGCTCAGCCTTCTGGGGCCCGATGGCCGTGACCATCATGGGTGGCCTGTTCGTGGCCACGTTCCTGACCTTGCTGTTCCTGCCCGCGCTCTATGCCGTGTGGTTCAGGAAGCAGATCAGGCGCGAACATGCGGATGAAGCTGCAGCGGAACAGGCGAGCAAGGATGCGGCAAAAGAAGATGCGGCCCATGAGCGTTCACGATCTGGCTTGCCGCCCGTGATGGCGCAGGCCGCAGAGTAGCGCGCCGGTCTTGCCGTCAACTTAGGCTGCGACGGCTGGCTCTCTGGCACATGATATGCTTTGTTCAGAATGTGATATGTTTGGGGCTGCAGGCTTTGTCTTCGATACGGATTGAAAATGCGCCACGCGCGTGCATGGCCGGGCATCATGCTCGGCCAGACGCAAGCACCGCAGCGCAGCGCCCCTGCATCGGTCAGGCATGAATCACATGACACCTGATCTCGGTCGGCTCGGAGTAGGAGCGGCACGCCGCCGCAAGAAACCTGTTCTGCTCATCCTGCACCAGGAACATTCAACACCGGGCAGGCTTGGCCGGGTTCTGGCGGCGCGTGGCCATGGCCTTGACATCCGGCGGCCCCGGTTTGGCGACCCGCTGCCCAGGACCATGAGCGGGCATGCTGGAGCGGTCATCTTCGGCGGGCCCATGAGTGCCAATGATGGCGATGATTTCGTCAAGCTCGAAACTGACTGGATCACGACCGTCCTGCGTGAGGAGGCTCCCTTTCTCGGCATCTGCCTTGGTGCGCAGATGCTGGCACGAAACCTGGGTGCGCGCGTCTACCCACATGAGGCAGGACGGGCTGAAATCGGCTATTATCCGCTCCGTGTCACAGCGGATGGCGCGGCACTGGAACAATCCATGACAAGATCATGGCCAAGCCATGTTTATCAGTGGCATCGCGAGGGATTTGATTGCCCGGAAGGGGCAACGTGCCTGGCGACGGGCGATGACTTCCCCGTTCAGGCGATCAAGGCTGGATCCGCAGCTTATGGCATCCAGTTTCACCCCGAAGTGACACCTGCCATGATGTATCGCTGGACGACGCGGGCGCACGAACGGCTTGCTCTGCCTGGAGCGCAACCGCGCGAGGCACATTTCGAAGGCTGGCACCGGTTCGATGGCGCGGTGGCCGTATGGCTTGATGGTTTTCTGGACCACTGGTTTGCGGCTGGCCAAGCAAAAGAGGTGCTGCGCTGAACCCCCCGTCAGACAGACTGGATCGGTTGCTGACGTCGCCGTGATTGCAGCGGCAAGCCATCTGGGTTAAGCCCGTCCGCAAGGTCGCAAATTGACATCGCAGAGCAAGGTGACCTTGATCACGGCCCCAAGCCGCGCCGCCGGACGGTGCAGCTCCAGCAAACAGAAGAGTGACAGATGCAGTCGGTTCTTGATGTCGTTGATCTGGTGCTCAATCTCTATACCTGGATCCTCATTGCATCGGCCATCATAAGCTGGCTTGTCGCCTTCAACGTCATCAATGCGCGCAACGATGTCGTTCGGATGATCTGGGATTTCCTTTACAGGGTCACAGAGCCTGCCTTGCGTCCCATCCGCAAGGTCATGCCCAATCTTGGCGGCATTGATGTGTCCCCCATCATCCTGCTGCTGTTCATCTTCTTCCTGCAAAGCGTGATCGCACGATATTTGCGTCCCATTGCTTTCTGAAACGACAATCCAACCGGTTTCGGACACCGAAACGTCAGGCGGTTTTTAACCATGGATTAAGGTTAACCATTGATAACTAGGCCAATCAGACTGATTGCACGGTTATCCATTTGGCCCTTCCCGTCCTGCCACCATCCGGTACAAATCCGCTTCCGGCAGGAAGGATACGCCCTGTTGTCATGTTGTTGGCACTCGTCTCAGCAGCGCTCGTGCTGGCTGCATGCAAGGTCGACACGTCGGCGCTTGCGGTGTCCGCCACGGAATGCGGGATTGACCGCGAAAATTCAGAATCTTCTTCCACATGCGTCAAGATCGTGCCGGCAAAGACGACATCAGCCTATGCAGGTCTTGCCCAGGGAAGTTCGCCAACAGGGGTTTCCCAATTGCTGGAACCGGTCGTGACGGCCGGTGTCGGAACCACAGCCCCTTCGATCCCGGATGCAGCATCCCGGCAGGCCCTCATCGTGCCGCCACATCTGCGCACAACCGAAGCAACAGGCACACTGTCCCCGCCAGCGCGCCTGACCCATCCTTCATCTGAAAGGCCTGGTCTTTCCCGGGGCGGTGGTGGTCCTCCAACGCGTCTCGCCGACGCCGTGGCCACGGCGGTGATGACCTATCCGGAAATCAGGATCAACCAGTCGCGCGTACGCGAGGCCAGCGCCGGCATCGGCATAGCTGAATCGGCCCTGTACCCGAGCCTCGACGTGCGATTTGCGAAGGGTCTCAACTTTTCAGGGACTTATGAAGGAAACACGCTCCCTTACAAGGATGCATCGAACGCGGTTGACGGACGCTTCGATGGCGGACTGATCCTTCGGCAACTGGTCTATGATTTCGGCGCGACCCATGCCGACATTGAACGTGCAAGGTTGGTGCGCGATGCCGAAAAACTGAAACTCCAGGAGAAGGTCGAGGATATCGCCCACCGGACATCCCAGACATATCTCAAGATCATCGAGCACAGGGCGCTTGCGGCACTTATCGACGAGACGATAGCCGCACACGTAGAGCTTGCCAGGATTGTGCAGGCTCACAACAAGGAAGGCCACGGCACGCTGGCTGATGTTCAGCGCGTCAACTCAAGGCTGGTCGATGTGAGGGCCATCAGGTCTGATGTATCATTGCAGCTTCTGGCTGCCGAGGACCAGATGGCAAGACTGACCCGTCAGACACCGGGGCGGCTTGCCAACGTTCCTGATTACAGCAAGGCGATTCCCAGATCCCCGCAAAGCGCCATCGAGCGGGTCATGGCACGCAACCCGCGCCTTGGTTCTCTGCAGGCGACGCGGCAATCGAACCAGAAGGAGCTTGAATCCCATTCGGCTTCGATCCTGCCGCGTATCAATCTTGAGGTTGACGGCGAATCCAAGAATTACCGCAATGGCCCCGTTGGCCGGACCCAGGCGGAAGGTCGTGCCATGCTAGCCATGCGTTATCGTCTGATGGATGGCGGCCTCAGCACTGCGACGCAGGAACAGATCGGAGCCAGGATCGCCAGTGCAGACTTCACCTTGCTCAATGAGCGCGAGCAGATCGAGGCAGACATCCGCCAGGCGTATCGCGCCATCGAGTCTGCCGGGCGCAAAATGCGGCTCGTCGGACAAGGCGTGGAATCATCCCGTAAGGTCAGGGAACTGTACCTGGAGCAATTCAAGGGTGGGAAGCGCACCATTTTCGAGCTGCTTGATGGCCAGATGTCCTACTATTCGATCCGCCGGACACAGATTGAAAATCAGTTCGAAGGACGGCGCGCCATCTTTGACATTCTCAGGGCGACCGGCGACCTGACCGTCACACTTTCGGCCCGAAACTGATCGCAAACCCTTGAAGTGATGAGATTTTACGTGTGAAAGAACGTCAGTTCACGGCCCGCAGCATCACTTTCATCGTCCTTGTTAGGGTGGCTTTAAGTCAGACAGCTTAGAACAGAATTCTTCCCCCGGCCATTCTGGTGGCTGGAATGTCCGAACTGATGGCGGGATGATCTGAATGGCCGAATCGTCAAGAAATGACGAGGCAAGATCTGGCGACCGCATTGCGCAGAATGTGCAGGCGGCAACGGCTGCTGTCGCCAGCCTCTCCGCGTCAGGCATGATGCTGATCGACAGGCCATCTGCGGGGCAGATGAAGGTTGTCGACATTTCGTCAGCAAAACATCTCAAGTTCAGCTTCGATATAGCAGACTGCAAAATCACAGTTCTGGATGTCGATGCCATCCTGATCTTTACCGATGGTGGCAAACTCGTGCTGCCCGGCTTTGCCATGCAGATGATCATGGCTGATCCGCCTGTCATGCAGTTTGCGGCTGCCATTGTCGAACCTCAGATTGTCCTGGCAAGAGCCGGGGACATCAAGCTGATTGATCAGTTGCCGCAGTTT
>JANMHN010000199.1:0-16371 GCA_031375185.1 Allobosea sp.
CGCGAACTGAGGCCATTCGCCGCCATACAGGGCAGCCAAGACCAGCTTTACGGCATGTTTGACCAGGGTGTTGCCGATCTTTCCATCGAATTCGGCAGCTTCACCCGGAAATATGCCGAAACGCGCAACCCCAACATCGAGATCGCCAATCCGCTGGAAGGGCAGGCCATCGCCATGAATGTTGCCTGCATCACCGCTGGCACAAAGAACCAGAAACTTGCGGAGGAGTGGATCAACCTGCATCTCGGCGAAGCCTGCATGCTCGCCTATGCCAAGGAGATCTACTACTCGCCGACGGTCAAGAACCTGGTCATGCCGGAAGATCTGCGTCCAAAACTCGTCCTTGGTGCAGATGTCGAGAAGCTGGTCGATTTCGACTGGGATCTGGTCATCCGCAACCAGCCGCAATGGTCTGCCCGCTTCAACCGCGAGATTGCAGGTTGAGCCAGCCTTACGTCAGATTGACAGGGCCTGCCCTTGCAGCGCCAGCCACGATCTGGCTGGCGCTTGCCTTTGCCGCACCGCTTGCCGTGGTGGTGCTCCTGTCGCTGCATGAATATGCCGACCCGTTCGGTGATCTGATCCAGCCTTCCAGCGCGGCGCAGTTCCGGACCGTCGTGACCGACGGCTTCTATCTCAGGGTCTTTGCGGAAACCCTGATGCTCGGAATCGGCGTGACGGTGTTGACCGTGCTTCTGGGCTACCCGCTTGCGCTCTGGCTGGCGCGGCTGCCCGTAAAATGGCGGCCACTCGCCTTCGCCGTCATCCTCATCCCGCTGCTGACCAACGTGGTAGTGCGTTCGCTCGGCATGGTGCTGTTGCTGGCCCCGGACGGGCTGGTCAACCAGGCACCGGGCCTTTTCGGCATCGCTCCGTTCCGGGGCATGCTCTACACCCATGGCGCCGTGGCGCTGGCTTTGGCGCAGGTCTTCATGCCGTTTCTGGTGCTGGCCCTTTATGATGTCCTGCAAGGCATCCCGCCCAAAGTGCATGAGGCGGCGACCAGCCTTGGCGCGTCACGTACCGCGCGCACCTTTCTGGTGGACCTGCCATTGTCCTTGCCCGGTCTGAGGGCCGGCATCGTGATCGTGTTTCTGATGTCGTCGACGGCCTATGTCTCCGCGACTCTCCTGGGCGGCAAGAAGGTCTGGACCACGGGCATGCTGGTCTGGCAGGAGGCCCTGCAGAACCTCAACGCACCGCTCGCCTCGGCACTGGCCCTGCTGATGACAGCGGCCGGCATCATCTTCGCCGTCCTGATTTTCATCATCGCCCGGCGGCTGACACCATGGTTGTCGGGAACACCGCGACAGGCCCTTGTCCTGCCGGGCTGGTTGATGAAGACGCTGGAGTTGCTGGCCCCGCCACTCGGCAAGGTCCTGCTGGCTGCGGCCCTGCTGCTGTTGCTTCTGCCTCTGGCGCTGGTCTGCGTGCAGAGCTTCAACGATGTGCCGCAGGCCACGGTGGCGGGTTTCAGGGCCTTCACCTTCAAATGGTATGAGCGGGTGCTGTTCGGCGGAGCCTATGCGGATTCGTTCTGGGTGTCGGTCCGGCTGGCCGCCGCCACCTCGGCTGTCGCCATTGCGCTGGCGCTGCCGGCGGCTTTCGCCCTCTCGCGCTTCAATTTTCGCGGGCTGGGCCTGCTGGCCGCGTTCTGGACACTGCCCCTGTCGCTGCCGCATGTCGCCATAGGGGTCGGCATGCTGCGGCTGCTGCAGACCTACACGGCCCTGCCGCCTTTTTTCGGGCTGATGGCCGTGCATGTGGTGCTGGTGCTGCCGTTCAGCATCGCGCTGCTGCATGCCTCGGTCGAACAACTCGATCAGGTGCAGGAGAATGCCGCCGCCGGTCTTGGCGCGGGTGCCATCAGGCGATTTGCGCTCATCATCCTGCCATCGCTGGCACCCGGACTGGTCGCGGCGGGCATCATGAGCTTCCTGCTGTCCTTTGGCGAAGTCACCGTGACCAGCTTCCTGACCACGGCACGGCTGACGACGCTACCCGTCCGCATCTATGCTGAAGCCAGTTTCAGCCTCGAGCCGACCGTCCATGCCGTTTCGGCCATCCTGATCGGCGTCACGGTGCTGTGTCTGGTGGTCCTGGGGCGTCTTGTCCGTCTGGACAGGATGCACGCACGCTGACGAACCGCCCGCAAAACCGGCGTCAGTCTTGGCGTGGACTCTTGCGCCCGTAGAGCTCAAGCCTGTGCCTGACCAGATCATAGCCAAGTTCAGCCGCGATGCGGGTCTGCAACCGCTCGATCTCCTCGGAGCTGAACTCGATGACCTGGCCGGTATCCACATCGATCAGATGGTCGTGGTGCTGCTGGTCGGCATGCTCATAGCGTGACACGCCGTCGTTGAATGCATGGCGCTCTATCGCGCCCCGCTCCTCTAGCAGCTTCATGGTGCGGTAAACCGTTGACAGCGACAGGGTCGGATCTTGCGCGAAGGTCCGGTGAAAGATGACTTTCGCATCCGGATGATCGCTTGCTTCGGCCAGCACACGCAGGATGAGCCGCCGTTGCTGCGTCATGCGCAAACCGGCTGCGCGCAACTCGCTTTCGAAGGCCCTGATCCGGTTTTCAAACTGCGTCATGGCAACAATTTACCCTTGCTGCGACGCATATGCAATAATATCTTGTTGCGGATCGTTCGCAAGAGCATTGACAGATGCAAGTGCGTTGCAATAGCTTCACCAGATGATGAAAAAGCAGGCAGGTGCAGGACATCTCAGGCACGCATGCGAACCAGACGCATATGCGGGAACGGCGGACATGGGAAAGATCACGAACAGGGCCTCGGCCCATCAGACACGGCGCAGGCTCTTGCAGTGCGCAGGCCTTGCTGCAGCTGCAGCGTTTGGCCTCGCCGCCAGCAGCCAGACGACACGGGCGCAGGCATCCAACCTGCCCGGAAAACCGTTGCGTGTCGTCACCACCTTCACCATCCTGCAGGACATGGCCCAGAATGTTGCGGGAACGGCAGCCATCGTCGAGTCCGTGACCAAGCCCGGCGCGGAGATCCATGATTATCAGCCGACCCCGCTCGATGTGGTCAAGGCCCAGTCGGCTGACCTCGTGCTGTGGAACGGCATGAATCTGGAACGCTGGTTCGAAAAGTTCTTCGAGAACGTCAAGGACGTGCCCAGCGCTGTCCTGACCGAAGGCATTGCACCGATGGGCATCAAGGAAGGCCCCTATGAAGGAAAACCCAATCCGCATGCCTGGATGTCAACTGCCAATGCCCTGATCTATGTCGAGAACATCAGAAAGGCGCTGGCAAAGGCCGACCCTGGCAATGCCGGTGTCTATGCGCAGAATGCGGCCGCCTATGCGGCGCGGATCAAGGACATGGATGGGCCGCTGCGGGCGCGTCTGGCAAAGGTCCCCGAAGCCCAGCGCTGGCTTGTCACCAGCGAAGGCGCCTTCAGCTATCTGGCGCGCGACCTCGGATGGCGCGAGGCTTATCTGTGGCCCATCAATGCCGATGAACAGGGCACACCCCAGCAGGTGCGCAGGCTGATCGACCTGATGCGCAAGAACCAGATCCCAGTTGTTTTCAGCGAGAGCACCATCTCCGACAAGGCAGCCCGGCAGGTCGCTCGTGAAACAAAGGCCAGATATGGCGGTGTCCTGTATGTCGATTCGCTCAGCGATGCGCGGGGTGCCGTGCCGACCTATCTCAAGCTGCTGGAGGTGACCGTCGAGACGATCGCAAAAGGGTTCGGCCAGTGAGCGATCGGGTCATGGCACAGGCCGCTCCAGACGGGGGGCACGCAACAGGTCATCCACCGGCATCGATTGCAGTGTCCGACATCTCCGTGACCTACAGCAATGGCGTCACGGCCATCCGGAATGCCAGCTTCAAGCTGGGTTCCGCCTCGATCTGTGCCCTTGTCGGCGTCAATGGCTCCGGCAAATCGACACTGTTCAAGACCTTGATGGGCTTCCTGTCACCGGCGTCGGGCTCGGTCCTGATCGCGGGACTTCCCGTGGCGCGGGCGTTGAAATCCGGCATCGTGGCCTACGTACCCCAGAGCGAGGATGTGGACTGGACATTCCCTGTCCTGGTTGATGACGTCGTGATGATGGGCCGCTACGGCCACATGGGCATGCTGCGCATTCCGTCGAAGATGGATCGCGCAGCGGCCGATGAAGCCCTGGCCCGCGTCGGCATGGCGGACTTCCGCAGGCGTCAGATCGGGGAACTTAGCGGCGGGCAGCGCAAGCGGGTCTTCCTCGCGCGGGCGCTTGCGCAGGGCGCGTCAGTCATCCTGCTGGATGAGCCATTCACGGGCGTCGATGTGACGACAGAGGGTGCCATCATCGATCTTCTGCGCGAGATGCGGGCGCAAGGGTGCCTGATGTTCGTCTCCACCCACAATCTCGGAAGCGTGCCGGAATTCTGCGATCAGGTCGTGCTCTTCGACAAGACAGTGCTGGCTTATGGCCCGACCGAGCAGGTCTTCACCGAGGCCAACCTGGCCAGGGCGTTTGGCGGCGTCCTCAGGCATGTTCGTCTTGGCGGCTCCGCGCTGCATGATGACGAGGACGGTCGCTCCGTCACGGTGCTGACCGACGACGAGCGCCCGCTGGTGCTGTATGGCGAGCGCGCGAGGGAGAGAATGATCCCGCCCGAGCGCGAGGGCAAAGCCGCGGACGCGGACCAGGATCGTGGCAAGCCATGATCGATCTGCTGCTGGAGCCTTTCAGCTATGGCTACATGACGAGGGCGATTGTGGTCAGCGCTCTGGTCGGCGGGGTCTGCGCCTTCCTGTCGTGCTATCTGATCCTCAAGGGATGGTCCTTGATGGGCGACGCGCTCTCGCATGCTGTCGTGCCGGGCGTGGCGGTGGCCTATCTCGCAGGCCTGCCCTACGCCGTCGGCGCATTTGTCTCAGGCATTCTCGCGGCATTGGCCATCGTCCTGGTGAGAAGCATCACGATGCTGCGCGAGGATGCCGTCATCGGCCTGATCTTCACCAGCTTTTTTGCCGGTGGTCTCTTTCTGGTTTCGATGTACCCGACATCGGTGAACCTGCAATCTGTCATCTTCGGCAACATCCTGGCGATCTCCGACGAGGATGTGCTGCAGGTCGTCATCATCGGAATTGTCTCGCTCCTCGTGCTGGGTTTCAAATGGAAGGATCTCCTGCTCGCTTTTTTCGATGAAAACCATGCCCGCAGCGTCGGGCTGGACCCTTGGCGGCTGCGCATCCTGTTCTTCGCGCTGCTGTCAGCCTGCACGGTCGCGGCCT
Organism: Allobosea sp.; assembly: GCA_031375185.1. Lineage (GTDB taxonomy): Bacteria > Pseudomonadota > Alphaproteobacteria > Rhizobiales > Beijerinckiaceae > Allobosea. The sequence continues at coordinate 5,260 of JANMHN010000199.1, forward strand.
TGCAGACGGTGGGCGCGATCCTGGTGATCGCCATGGTGGTCACGCCGGGCGCAACCGCCTATTTGCTCACGGACAGCTTTGGCCGGATGATCGGCATCGCGGTCCTCATCGGAACGGCGTGCAGCGCGCTCGGAGCCTATGCCAGCTATTTTGCCGACGGGGCCACCGGCGGGTTGATCGTGGTGTTCCAGACCCTCCTCTTCCTCGTTGCTTTCGTGTTCGCCCCTAAATACGGGCGGATTGCAGCCCGCCGTTCGGCACAGGGCGCATCTGCACGGAGCGCGCCTTGATGAGCACGATCCTGTCTTGGTTCATGGATCCGCTGGCCTATGATTTCATGCAGCGTGGTCTGGTTGTGGCCGTCCTGGTCGGCACTGTCTGCGCCCTGCTGTCCTGCTTCCTTGTGCTCAAGGGCTGGTCGTTGATGGGCGATGCCGTCTCCCATGCCGTTCTGCCCGGCATCGTGATCGCCCATGTCCTCGCGGTTCCGCTGGTGATCGGCGCGTTCGCAGCCGGTCTCGGATGTGCCCTCGCCACGGGTTATCTGCGTGAGAACAGCCGTGTAAAGGAAGACGCCGTCATGGCCATCGTCTTTTCAGGCATGTTCGCACTTGGCCTCGTGATGTTCGTCAAGATCGAAACCGACCAGCATCTCAACCATATCCTGTTCGGCAACATGCTTGGCGTCAGATGGGGCGATGTGATCGAAACGGCGCTGATAGCCATCCCGGCCATCCTCATCGTGCTGGCGAAGCGGCGCGATCTTCTGCTGTTCTGCTTCGATCCGGCCCATGCGCGCGCCATCGGCCTGCCTGTCGGGCTCCTGCACTATGGGCTTCTGGCCTTGCTGGCGCTGACCATCGTGGCGTCGATGAAGGCGGTCGGCATCATTCTGGTCATCGCCATGCTGATCGCACCCGGCGCCATCGGTTTTCTTTTGTCGCACCGTTTCGAGCGCATGATGCTTGTTGCCGTCATCGCCGCCACAAGCTCTTGCGTGATCGGCACGATCGCCAGCTTTCACCTTGATTCGGCAACCGGCCCCACCATCGTCGTGGTCCAGTCGCTTGTCTTCTGCGGCGCGCTGGGCTGGAATCTGATGTTGAAACAGCGCATGCGCACGTCTGAAGCAAACCGCATCGCCGCGCCATGAGGGAGCGGACGTGATGGCCCGTCCTGGCAAATGCCGGTTTTCACATCCTGACCAGATGATTTATCGCTGATGATGGTGCCGTCATGCTGAATGATGCAGCTGAGGCCTGAGACATGGGATGACGACATGCGCATTGCAGCCCTGCACCGCTATCCGCTGAAAGGGTTTTCTCCAGAGCGCCTTCAGCGCGTGACGCTGAAGGCAGGCGGACACTTTCCGTCAGACAGGTTGTTCGCGGTCGAGAACGGCCCGTCTGGCTTTGATCCTGCCAACCCGCTGCATCAGCCCAAGATCAAGTTTCTGATGCTGATGAAGAATGACACGATCGCCCGGCTCTCCACCCGCTATGACGATGAAACAGGCGTTCTGACCATCGCCAGCGAAGGCCGCGAGGTGACCAGTGGCAATCTGGCCACGCCAGAAGGACGCGCCGCCATCATCTCGTTTCTGCAGGCTTACGTGCCGGTTGAGAGCCAGCGCGGTCCCTTGAGGCTGATCGGTGCTCCAGAAGGGTTTCGGTTCACCGATTCGCGCAGCGGATTTGTGTCGCTGATCAACATGGCAAGCCTTGCCGACCTTGAAAACCGGCTTGGCGCGCCCGTCGATCCCGTCCGCTTTCGCGGCAACATCCTGCTTGAAGGTCTGAAACCGTGGGAGGAGTTCGATCTTGTCGGACAGATGCTCAAGGCTCCCTCCGGCCTCAAGCTCAGGATCACGAAGAGAATTGACCGCTGCGCAGCGACGGCAGTCAATCCGGTGACAGGCGAGCGGGACATGCCTGTCGTCAAGACCCTGATGAGCGCCTTCGGGCATATCGACTGCGGGGTCTATGCCGAGATCATCGAAGGAGGAACGCTGACGGAAGGCCAGCATCTGATCTGCGACGATGAGCCAGTGCAAACATCCCGCAACCTGGGACTTTGACATATGAAAACGGAGCCTTTCGGCCCCGGCTTCGTCTCAACGTGAATGTTTGTCAAAAAACCTGATCATTCTGCAGCCGGCTCGGCGATCACCTCGTCGCGCTTCTTGGGCGGACGGCCACGCTTGCGCGGGACCGGTGCTTCGCTTGCCGGCTCGACCACCGGAGATGAAGCTGCGGGTGCAGATGCCTGAACCTTGGCGACAGGTTCTGCCGCAACAATGGTCCTGACCGGTGCCGTCAGGAATGCCGGTAGCGCCGCAGCATCACCTGCAATGTCGGGATCGGCCCGGCCAGGCCGATCATCGCGTGGCCTGTCATCACGGGAACGCTCGTCACGCGGGCGGTCTTCCCTGGGTCTGTCATCTCTCGGTCTGTCATCTCTTGGCCTATCATCTCTCGGCCTGTCATCACGGTTGCGGTCAGGGCGGCGAGGGGCGCGGTCCTGGTAGCGCTCGCGCTCGGGCGCACGGTCCTGTTGATCCGGCGCAGCCTCTGGCCGCTCGAAACGCCGTTCGCCACGATCCTGAACCCTGTCCTGGCTGCGGTCAGGGCCACGGTCATTCCTGTCGCGATAGGGGCGGTCATCGCGTGGCCTGTCATCTCTTGGCCTGTCATCACGCGGACGATCATCACGCGGACGATCATCCCTTGATACGTCATTCCTCGGGCGGTCATCGCGCGGGCGATCATTCTGATAACGGTCGGCCTGGGGACGGTCGAAGCGCTGATCGTTGCGATCTGGCCTGTTGTTGCGGTCATTGCGATCAAAGCGCCGGGGCTGGTTGCGATCCTGCCCACGATCCTGCCCACGCTCTTGCCCACGATCCTGGTCCGGGCGGCGCTCGCCATCCTCCGCATCTTCGCCGCCATCAGGCTGTTCGCCATCCGCGCGTTGGCCGGGCTGCGGTGCGGCAGCGGGATCGATGCTGTCGTCACCGTCATCATCTTCGTCGTCAGCATCGTCGCCAAGCCCGAACGGGCGCTGTGGACGGTAGTTTTCGCCAAATTGTGCCCTCAGCGCGTCATGGGCCGTGAGCACGATGCGCACATAGTGTTCGGCATGCTGATAGTAGCTTTCAGCCGCAACGGGATCGCCGCTGGAATGCGCGTCGCGTGCAAGCTGCATGTACTTCTCGGCGATGGTCTGCGCATTGCCGCGGACCTTGACGTCAGGGCCATTCGATTCGAAGGACCGCGTCAGCGGATTGGGTGTCTTGTTGCCGTTGTTGCTATTGCTGTTGTTGTTGCTGCCGCCGCCATTGTTGCGGTTGCGGCCGCGCATGCGCCTGTTCTGGCCTGGTCTCATGGAAGACATCTCTTAACTGACGTCGGCAGCCGGGTGCTTGTGCGACAACATGTGGTCCCCGTGGCGGGCTGCCGCGCCATTCGGGGTCATCAAGCGCTGGACTGGCTGTTCTAAGACAGCGGTCTCGCCATTTGAGGACATCACAGGTTGGTTCCAGTGGAGACCGTTTCTGGGTCTCGCATGCCTCATGGTTCAAACAGCTTGAACCAAGTTGGCGATGTTGTGTTATGGCGCTTGTCTGCCCTGCCCGGAGGCCCGCCCCCCACTCGACGGGTTCGGTCAGACACGACATGCTGTCAACAGCACACCATGCGCAGGGTCCTCATAGCTTTTTTGTCCGGTTGCGCCAAGCAAAAACAATCGTGCCACGCAATATGCTCTCGAAACATGTGCAAAGCCTGATCAGCGCCCAAGAGTCGACGTCCAAAAGTCGACGCCCAAAGTCAGCGCCACAATCCGATGGCACGGACATGGCCGCCAAGATCGCGCCGGATAGAGATTCCGCCAAATCCATGTTGGCTGGCCAGCATCCGAATCGGCTCCTCCTGACCTGCCCCGATTTCCAGAACCGCGACCCCGCCGGGTGCCAGCAGCCGGGGCAGATCCGGAATGATCGCACGGTAAGGCTCCAGCCCGTCTGGTCCGCCATCAAGCGCCAGCGTGGGGTCATGGTCACGCACCTCGCGCTGCAGGGTGCCGATCTCCTCCGTAACGATGTAAGGCGGATTGGAAACGATCAGGTCAAAACGCTGTTCAAGGCCCTCGCCCCATGATCCCTGCATGATCTCGCAGCGCCCCGACACACTGTTGCGGGCCGCATTTGCGCGCGCGGTTTCGGCGGCGTCGGCGCTCAGGTCAATGCCGACCCCTCTTGCCAGGGGCAATTCGGCCAGAAGCGCAATCAGCAGGCAGCCGGTGCCGGTGCCAAGATCGAGGATGTTGTGGACATTGCGGCCCTGCCGGGCAACCAGCGCCAGCGCCTCTTCGACAACCGTCTCGCTGTCCGGCCTCGGCTCCAGAGTCCCCGGCGACAGCATGAAGGTCATGCCCCAGAAGTCGCGCTGGCCGATGATGCGCCCGACCGGCTCCCCACCAAGGCGGCGCAGCATCATGGCATCGAACCGGGCTTGCTGGTCCTGGCTCAGCAGGCCTGCGCCACGCGTCATCATCTGCACAGGGCTGAAGCCGGTCACGTCCATCATCAGCGCCCTGGCATTCGCCTCGGGCTCATCGATGCCCTGTGCCGCAAGCCTGTCCCGCGCGGTCCGCAGGAGGTCACGCATGGAGCCGCCTTGCCCTGACATGGTCACATGTCCTGCTGCTCGGCCAGGAGTTCGGCCTGCCGTGCCGCGCTCAGGGCATCCAGCATCTCATCCAGCACGAGCCCCTGCATCATCTCATCGAGCTTGTAGAGCGTCAGCCCGATGCGGTGGTCCGTGACCCTGCCTTGCGGGAAATTGTAGGTCCGGATGCGTTCGGAGCGGTCGCCGCTTCCGACTTGGCTGCGCCGGTCGGCCGAGCGCTCATGGTCGGTGCGGAGCCGCTCGGCATCGAACAGCTTGGCTTTCAGCAGCATCATGGCCCGCGCCTTGTTCTTGTGCTGGGAGCGCTCGTCCTGCACCAGCACCACCGTGTTGCTGGGCACATGGGTAATGCGCACGGCTGATTCGGTCTTGTTGACATGCTGGCCACCCGCCCCGCCGGACCTCAGCGTGTCGATGCGCAGGTCGGCATCATTGATCACCACATCGACATCCTCCGCCAGCGGCAGCATGGCGACCGTGGCGGCGGAGGTGTGGATGCGGCCCTGGCTTTCGGTGTCCGGCACCCGCTGCACCCGGTGAACCCCCGATTCGTAGCGCAGGCGACCGTACACGCCCTGTCCCGAGATTTCGGCGATGATTTCCTTGTAGCCACCCATCGCCCCATCGCTCTGCGACAGGACATCGACCGTCCAGCGGCGCTCCTGCGCATAGCGGGCATACATGCGGAACAGATCGCCCGCGAACAGCGCCGCCTCATCGCCGCCTGTTCCGGCGCGCACTTCCAGGATGGCCCCCCGCGCATCAGCCGCATCCTTCGGCAGCAAGGCCAGGAGGATGGCGCGCTCATGCCCTTCAAGCTGCTCGGTGAGGCTGCGGATTTCATCACCGGCCAGTTGCCGGAAGTCGCCATCGGCAGCAGGATCGTCGATGATGGCCTGCATCTCCCTGATCGTGGCCTCGCAGGTGCGCCACTCCTTGATGGCGTGGACCACCGGCTCCAGTTCCGCCATTTCCTTCGACAACGCCACCAGCACATCCGAAGGTGGATTTGATCCCAGAGTGTCCTGCGCGATCTGGTGGCGCGCCAGGATGGCATCAAGCCGATGCTGAGGAAGGTTGTAGGACATGGCGGGCGGTCTCGGGCAAGGGATGCTGGACGTTGCGGGCAGGCTGTCAAAGCACAAAAGCCCGCTACAACGGCACGTCGTTCTCCTGCGCAAAGGCCTTGAGCGCACCGCGCAAGGTCGCCACGCCGCTCACATCTTTCAGCAACCTGCCCAGATAGGTCGAGGCGGCTCGAGCATTCAGCTTCAGCGTCATCGCCTTCACAGGCCCGACAGATGACGCCGTCATCGAAAACGAGCGGAACCCCAGCGCGATCAGCGCCATGGTCTCGATCGGCCTGCCGCCCATCTCGCCACACACTGTCACCGGGCAGTTGGCTCTGAGGCCCGCATCGGCAATGCACTTCAACGCCCGCAAGGCACCGGCGGAGAGCGGATCGAATCGGTCGGCGACAAAGCGGTTCTCTCGGTCCGCCGCGAACAGGAACTGCATGAGGTCATTTGATCCGACGGACAGGAAATCCGCTTCGCGCGCGATCTCGTCGATCTCGAACAGCAGTGACGGCACCTCGACCATCACCCCCAGCGCCAGACTGGTGGGGCGATCCCGGTCGTGCCGGTCGATATGCGCCAGTTCGCGTTGCACGATGGTCCTGGCTCGGACAAACTCGTCCACCGTGGCCACCATCGGGAACATGATCTTGAGGTCACGCCCCGCGCCCGCCCTGAGCAGGGCGCGCAACTGCGAGCGCAGCAGTCCGGGCCTGTCGAGACCGATGCGGATGGCGCGCCAGCCAAGCGCGGGGTTTTCTTCCTCCACGCGGCGCATGTAGGGCAGGATCTTGTCTCCGCCGATGTCGAGCGTGCGGAACGTCACCGGCTTGTCACCCACGGTGTCGAGGGCGGCCTTGTAGAGCTGCTGCTGCTCGGCGGTGGTCGGCATGCGTGACGCGACCATGAACTGAAGTTCGGTGCGAAACAGCCCGATTCCCGCCGCGCCGGTTTCCTCCAGATGCGGCAAATCCACCAGCAGGCCCGCGTTGAGCTTGATGTCGATGGCCTCGCCATCCCGCGTGATGGCTGGAACAGTGCGCAGCTTGCGGTACTGCTCCTGCCGCCGCGCCCTCAGCCGCGCCTTCTCCTTGTAGACATTCTCGACATCGGGCCGGGGCCTGATCTGGATTTCGCCGGTCACGCCATCGACGATGATGGCATCGCCTTGCTCGACCAGCGCCGTGATGTTCTCAACCTCGCTGACGGCAGGAATGCCGAGCGCCCGCGCCACGATGGCGACATGGCTCGTCGGCCCACCCTCTTCAAGCACCAGCCCGCGCAACTGCGAGCGGTCATAGTCCAGCAGGGCTGCTGGCCCCATGGAGCGGGCCACGATGATGGCATTCTCCGGCAGCTTGTCGCGCGAGATCGTCAGATCGGCGCCGACCAGGATATGCAGCAGGCGGTTGGCCAGGTCTTCCAGATCATGCAGCCGCTCGCGCAGGTAAGGGTCGGTCTGGCGCAGCATGCGGGCGCGGGTGTCGGACTGCACACGCTCCACGGCGGCCTCCGCCGTGAGGCCCGAGAGCACCGCCTCGCGCATGCGCCTGAGCCAGCCCTGGTCGTGCGCGAACATCCGGAAGGTTTCCAGCACCTCCTTGTGCTCGCCGCCATGGGATACGTCCCCTCGCGCGATCAGTTCGTCGATCGTCTTGCGAAGGTCGCCGATGGCGGTCTCCAGCCGCCTGACTTCGACCTCCGGGCTTTCGGCAATGAGATTCTTGATGACCACACGTGGCTCGTGCAGAACCACATGGCCAAGGCCGACGCCGTCAGCCAGGGCAACACCCTTGGCCTGCTGAGGCCTGCTGGAACCATTGCCAAGGCCAGGCGCGGCAAGGGCCTGCATGCCGCCCTGGGCGATCAGTTCCGCCAGAACCATGGAGACGGTCTGCAGCGCCTCCATCTCTTCATCATTGTAGGTGCGCGTCGCCGTGTTCTGGACCACAAGAACGCCCAGAGTGGCCCCGGCCCTGAGGATCGGCACACCCAGGAACGAACGGTAGATTTCCTCGCCGGTTTCCGGCTTGTAGGAAAACGCGGGGTGCGATTGAGCGTCCGACAGGGCAAGCGCTTCAGCTTCCTGCGCGATCAGGCCGACAAGACCCTCGCCGGCCTTCATCGTCGTGAGGTGGACGGCCTCGCGATTCAGGCCCTCAGTGGCGAAAAGCTCCAGCGTCTTGTCATCACGCTGGACATAGATCGAGCAGACCTCCGCGACCATGTTGGACGCGATCAGGATGACGATGCGGTCGAGCTTTTCCTGCGGACTGTTAGGTTGCGCCATGACCTCACGGAGGCGGCGCAGCAGCACGCGCGGTCCTCCAAAGGTTGTTGGCATCAGGCAACTCTCCACATGTGTTCTTCGGCAGTGCGAATATGACCGCTGACAACGATTCTGTCGCGTATTAGATCACGTAGCGTTCAGATGGAACAACACAGACCTGACAATCGAGCTTTTCAGGCCTGCTCGAGCATGATTTCAGCAGCCGACCCGGAATTTGCGCGTCAGCCGCCCGCCTTCTCGCCGGCACTGTTTTCAATGCTCTTCAGCGCATCGGCAAGTCTGGCCTTGGCCGAGCCGGGTTTCAGCGGCTTCTGCTGGCTTTCATGGGGAGCCCAGCCCGAAAGCCAGATCATCTCGAACGTCGCCCTCACTTTCCCGTCAGGATCACTGAAACGCTCGGCATAGATGGCAAGCGCCCGCATCAGCGTGGAACGCCTCAGAGGGACGCGGCGCCGCGCGACAAGTGCATTGGTCAGCCCCATGGCGCGCAGATCCTGCAGCAACGACAATGGATGGGCGTAGCGCACCGTTACCGGCTCCAGATCCGCGACAGGCATGGTGAAGCCCGCGCGCTGCAGGAGCCCGCCCATGTCGCGGACATCGGCGAATGGCGCGACTCGGGGCGAGATGCCTCCGTCCAGTTCGCTTTCCGCCGCCGCCAGCGCCTGCCTGAGCTCGGTGAGCGTCGCACCGCCGAACAGGCAGCCCATAAACAGCCCGTCAGGCCGCAGCGCCCGCCTGATCTGCACCAGCGCGCCGGGCAGGTCGTTGACGGTCTGCAGGGCCAGCAACGACGTGATGAGGCCGACAGACCGGTCTGCGAACGGCAGGGCTTCCTCATCGGCCACGAGCATGCGCGCGCCGCCAATCTCAACCGGCGCGGCGCGAAGGGCGATCTCCGTGCCCGGCCTCGCCGCAATCAGGCACCTGGCTGCATTCGTCGGTGTGCCAAGATCAACGGCAACGGGAAAAACCCGCGTGATGGCACCGAGCCTCTGGTCCAGATCATCAACTGCCCGCGCCACCAGAAAATCGGCAAAGCCGATTCTTTGCGCACGGGCCAGGCGGGCGCGGATCAGCTTGCGGTCGAACATCTGGGCAGGTGCTTGCGTCATGGGCTTGATGGCCCGCTTATGGCAACTGCACAGGGCCGCGTCAAAACCATCAAGGCTGTGGTATGAGATTGTCATGTTGATCGAGCCGGATGATCACATCACGCGCCGTCATGCCGTTGACGATCTGCCCTACCATGACCCTTCCCGCCTGCAGGCGTGGTTCAGGGCGGCGAAGCTCTGGCCCGCCAGGGCAGCGGCCAGTGTCGTGTCACTCGTCTATCCACCCGTTTGTGCGGCTTGCAGCGCATCGACTGGCCAGTCCCACGGACTGTGCGCGCAGTGCTGGGCCAGCCTCACCTTGATCACGCGGCCCTATTGCGAGCGGCTGGGCACGCCTTTCGCCCTGGATCTCGGCGGCGCGCTGATCTCGCCTGCAGCCATGGCGGACCCTCCGGTCTTTGCCCGCGCCCGTGCCGTCTGCGGCTATGACGACATTGCCCGTGCGCTCGTCCACAAGCTCAAATATGGCGACAAGCCGGAACTGGCCATCACCATGGGCAACATGATGGCCCTTGCTGGGCGGGAACTGGCGCAAGATGCCGACCTGGTCGTGCCTGTGCCGCTGCATCGCTGGCGCCTGTGGCGAAGACGCTTCAACCAGGCCGCCGCGCTCTGCGATGTGCTGGCGGCAAAGACGGCCTTGCCGGTCGATCGCACGGCGCTCGTCAGGGTCAGGCGCACCAAGCCGCAAGTCGGCCTGAGCCGACACGAGCGTGCGGAGAACCTCCAGGGCGCGTTGCGCGTGCCGACCGCCGCCCGTCACCGGATCGAAGGTCGCCGCATCCTGCTGGTGGACGACGTCCTGACCACTGGCGCCACCGCAAACGCATCGGCACGCGCGCTTCTGCGCAGCGGCGCAAAGGCTGTTGACCTGCTGACATTCACCCGTGTCATACCGGGTGCATGATGATCATGCCCTGCCCGCGGCTGGGCGTTTCGTGACAGTGCCCGGCTTGACGGTCCCTTGAGCAAACGGCCCTCCGTCATCATATGATGAGGGACACGTTGTGAAAACTCGGTCCGTTTTCTGACAACGACACATTCTCAATCATTTGAAACGATCATCCCCAAGATAGTTGGACGCCATCGGGCGACGGGGTGATCTGAAGGAGCAACATTGATGCCTGCCGTGACGATCTATACAAAATCCTGGTGCCCGTACTGCTCTGCCGCGAAGGAACTGCTGACACGCAAGAATGTGTCATTCACTGAAATCGAGATCACAGGCAAAGCCGATCTGAAAGACGAGATGGTGAGGCGGTCAGGCCGGGCAACGGTGCCGCAGATTTTCATCGGCGAGGCCCATGTGGGTGGCTGCGATGATCTGTATTCGCTCGACCAGCGCGGCGCACTTGATTCCATGCTGGCGGCCTGACGGAGATCCTGCAGCACATGATCAGGTTTTCTCTGCACTGCGACAGGAGCCATGCCTTTGAAAGCTGGTTCCGCGACAATGCTTCCTTTGAGGCGTTGGTGGCTGGTGCAATGGTCGAATGCCCGGCCTGCGGGTCACCTCGGGTCGAAAAATCGATCATGTCGCCCCATGTCGCCCGCACGGATCGTTCAAACGTGGCCGCTTCCCGGCCTGAAGAACCAGTGCCCGCCGGGCAGGCACATCCAAAGGTCATGCCGACCGATGCCTTGACCAATAACATCAATGCGCTGGCGCCTGACAAGGCCATGCGCGAGCTTGTCCGCGCCTTCCGCCAGCATGTCGCGCGGACGGCCGACCATGTAGGAGACCGTTTCGCGGAGGAGGCCTTGAAGATGCACCACGGCGAGATCGAGCACCGCGCCATCTCCGGCAGTTCAACGGCGGAGGATACGCAGATTCTGCTGGAGGAAGGCGTGCCATTCCACCCGCTGCCCATCCTGCCCGACGACCGCAACTGATCGGGCACTGCCAAGGCCACCGATTGTTGGTCGATCAGCCACGTTTCCAG
>JANMHN010000200.1:0-2485 GCA_031375185.1 Allobosea sp.
CCGGGTCAGGCTGGATGCTGGGCCGACCGTGACGGTTTCGACGCCGTTGGTAGCCGTGCCGGGAGCCAGGATCGTCAGATTGTTCGATTTGGCATTGAGCCAGCCAAGATCGGCTTCAAAACCGATGAGGGCATCTTCAGAGGCCATGTTGTAGCCTGCGAAGGCACCGTAGCCAGCCGACTTTACCGATTTGTTGGTTGTTGCGAGCAAGGAGTTGGCCAGGGCGGCATAGGGGCTTGGCACGTTTGCCGTGACGGCTGTTCTGATGTCAGAGCGTGCCCTGACACTGGACTGTCCCGATGAGCCGTAGGCACCGATGTAAAAGCCGTTCCAGTCCGTGGCCGGAACCGGGTCGATGACGGGCGCTGGCGGCAGGGACGGCGATGATGTGCCGCGCAGGACGGGATAATCGGCCGCCAGTGCCGAATGTCCGGCGGCACTTGCCAGTGCTGCGAGGGATGCCAGGATGATGAGACGGACACGCATCGGGGTTGCTCCACACAAATCAGCCACGAAGGCTGACAGCATGTTTATCCATCAGTAACCCTAACGTCCGGTAAACGCAGTGTTAACAGTGTGTTAATGCGGATAATTGAAGTGCCTTGGTTGCGCCATGATTTGTTCAGCAAAAATACAGGGATTGGCTGGCATAATGACACTCTGAAAGTTGGGGTGCTGGCAGGTCAGCCACGGAGACATGAGATGTTGTCACGCATGACTCGAATTGGATTGCTGGGTGCAGGCGTTGTCGCTGCAGGTATCAGCATGGTGCCATCTGATGCCAATGCCGACTGGCGTTATCGCCGGGGGCCTGATGGCGGTGCTGTCGCCGCAGGCGTGATCGGGGGTCTTGCTCTTGGCGCGATTGCGGGCGGTGTGCTGTCAGGCGCGCGCCCTGCCTATGGGTATGCGCCTCCACCCCCGCCACCCCGCTATTATGCGCCTGCGCCGGTCTATTACGCGCGTCCGCCCGTGGTTTATGATGACGGTCCGCAGTATTGCGAAATCCGCCGCAAGAAGGTCTGGCTCGATAGCTGGACCTATGAGATCCGCCGGGTTCGCGTCTGCAACTGATGCCTTGACCAATGACCATCTGCCGCGCTGTCCGTCTGGTCACACTGCCAGCCGGACAGTTGCCGATATGGCTCATGGGCGCTAAATCAGTGGGATGACCACACATCTGCGCATCACACTCGCCCAGCTCGATCCGATTGTCGGTGATCCTGTTGGCAATGCTGCAAAGGCCCGCGCTGCCCGCAAGACCGCTGGCGAGCAGGGTGCCGACGTCATCATGTTCCCGGAGCTTTTCCTGTCGGCCTATCCGCCGGAGGATCTGGTTCTGAAGCCGGCCTTCCAGGATGTGTGCCGCAAGGCCTGCGACGAACTCGCTGCCGAAACATCCGATGGTGGCCCTGCCATGCTCATCGGCCTGCCTTGGGTCGAGGGTGGCAAGCTCTACAATGCTTATGCGCTGCTTGATGCAGGCCGTGTCCAGTCCGTGCGGTTCAAGGTCGATTTGCCAAACTATGGCGTGTTCGACGAGAAGCGCGTGTTTGAGCCCGGCCCGCTTCCAGGCCCTGTCACCGTGCGCGGTGTCCGGATCGGCCTGCCGATCTGCGAGGACATCTGGGAGCAGGAGGTGGTCGAATGCCTGACCGAAACCGGAGCCGAAATCCTGCTCGCCCCAAATGGCTCGCCCTATCGGCGCGGCGTGCGTGACGAGCGCATGGGTGTCGCCGTGCCGCGCGTGGTCGAGAGCGGGCTGCCATTGGTCTATCTCAACCAGATTGGCGGCCAGGACGAACTGGTGTTCGACGGCGCATCATTCGTTCTGAACGCGGACGCCTCTCTGGCCCTGCAGTTGCCGGCCTTCCGTGAGGCCGTGGTGCTGACAGAGTGGGTGAGGGAAGGTTCGGGCTGGCGCTGCGTGTCAGGCGTGCGTCACCTGAATGAGGAGGCCGACCAGGCGGACTATGCCGCCTGCGTGCTTGGCCTCAAGGACTACGTCGACAAGAACGGCTTCAAGGGTGTGGTGCTCGGTTTGTCCGGGGGCATCGACTCGGCCATCTGCGCGGCGATGGCTGTCGATGCGCTGGGGGCGGATCGTGTGCGCTGCCTGATGATGCCCTATCGCTATACCTCCGAGGACAGCCTCAAGGATGCGTTTGAATGCGCCAAGGCGCTTGGTGTCAGCTACGAGATCGTGCCGATCGAGCCGGTGGTGGCAAGCTTCCAGTCGGTGCTTGCTCCGCTGTTCGCGGGCCGCGATGCTGACATTACCGAAGAGAACATGCAGAGCCGGGCGCGCGGCACGATCCTGATGTCGGTGTCCAACAAGTTCGGGCCGATGGTGATCACCACGGGCAACAAATCCGAAATGTCGGTGGGCTACTGTACGCTTTACGGCGACATGAACGGAGGCTTCAACCCGATCAAGGATCTCTACAAGATGGAGGTCTATCGCCTGAGCGCGCTGCGCAACCGC
>JANMHN010000228.1:0-18692 GCA_031375185.1 Allobosea sp.
CCGCTGGCCAGGATTTTTTCAGCCATGGCCACAACACGCGCTGGCGGGCAGGTCGCCATCAGGATCACGGTGGCGTCAGGCCTGAGCGCAGACAGGGCATCAGCGCCAAACAGGACCGCCTCGGCCTGGTCGGCATTCACCACCATCAGGACCAGATGGTCGGCATCATGGCACGCGTCGCGCGCGGATGCAGCGGCATGCCCGCCCAATGCAACAAGTTCAGTCAGCGCAGCCTGGTTGAGGTCAAAACCCGTCACCCTGTGCTGCTGCTCGACCAGCCGGCGCGCCATGGGCCTGCCCATCGCGCCAAGCCCGATGAAGGCGATATTGGCCATGGCTTATTCCTTCACGGCCCCGGTCATTGCGCTAACGTAATGCTCGACAAAGAAGGCATAGAGCACCACGAGCGGCAATGAGCCGATCAGCGCGCCCGCCATCAGCGAGCCCCAGCGGAAGATGTCGCCATCGACGAAGTTGGAGATGATCGCCACGGGCACGGTCTTGTTGTGGTCCGACGAGATGAAGGTCAGCGCATAGATGAACTCGTTCCAGCACAGCGTGAAGGCGAAAATAAAAGCCGAGATCAACCCGGGGATCGCCAGCGGCAGGATGATCTTGACAAGAATCTGCCAGCGACTTGCCCCGTCGATCAGCGCGCATTCCTCAAGCTCGTAGGGAATGGTCTTGAAGTATCCCATCAGGAGCCAGGTGCAGAACGGGATCAGGATGGTGGGATAGGTCAGGATCAGCGCGAAGGGTGAGTCGAACAATCCGTAATTGTGGATCACAGCCGAGAGCGGAATGAACAGGATCGACGGCGGAACGAGGTACGCCAGGAAGATCAGCCCGCCCACCGTGGCCGCGCCCTTGTAGCGGATACGCGTGATAGCATAGGCGGCCAGCACGCTGGCGAAGATCGACAGGAAGGTAGCTACCGTCGCCACCATCATGGTGTTGAACAACCAGCGCGGATAGGCCGAGCCGAACAGCAGCTTCTCGATGTGCTGCAAGGTGGGGCTGACCACCCAGAGCGGATTCGACGACTCGAGATCGAGCAGTTGCGCATCGGGTTTGATCGAGGTCAGCACCATCCAGTAGAACGGGAACAGCAGCACGACGAGGATGATGAACAGCGGCAGATACACCGTCACCGTCTTGCGGGGCAGTGTCTCCAGATAGGTCATGCCCTCGCGATTGTCGGTAAGAGCGGGAGCGGCCTTGAGGCTTGCGTCAGTCATTGTTCTCTCCCTGCTGCCACTTGCGGCGCTGCAGTCCGAACCAGCTCACCATGATGGCAGCAAGCAGGAACGGCACCATGGCCGTCGCGATGGCCGCACCTTCGCCCAGACGTCCTCCCAGGATGCCGCGCTGATACGACAGCGTCGCCATCAGATGCGTGGCGTTGACCGGCCCGCCCCGTGTCATGGCCCAGATCAACTGGAAGTCCGTGAAGGTGAACAACACCGAAAATGTCATCACGACCGCGATGATCGGCGTCAGAAGCGGGTAGGTGACAAAGCGGAAGCGCTGCCAGCCGGAGGCCCCGTCGAGCGTGGCAGCCTCGTACAGCGATGGCGAGACGGTCTGCAGGCCTGCCAGCAGCGTGATCGCGATGAACGGGATGCCGCGCCAGATGTTCGCGAAAATGACGCTGCCTTGCGCGAGAAGTGGATCGCCCAGCCAGTTGATGAGCTGCCCCTTGCCTAGCACACCCGCTTTCTGCAGCAGCCAGGTGAAAATGGAGAACTGGGTGTCGAAGATCCACCAGAAGGCCACGGCGGACAGCACCGTCGGCACAATGAACGGGATCAGCACGATCGCACGGATCAGGGCCTTGAACGGCATGTTGTTGTTGAGAAGGATCGCGAGGTAGAGCCCGATCGAGAATTTGAAGATCGAGGCGACGAATGTGTAGACCAGCGTGAACCCGGTGGCGCGCAGGAAATCGCGGTCATCCAGCAGATAGACGTAGTTCTCGAAGCCGATGAAGCTGCCGCCGCGCCCGATCCGCATGTCGGTCATGCTCATCCACATGCCGAGCCCAAGCGGGTAGGCAAGGAACAGAAACAGGAAGGCCATGGCCGGCATCATGAACCAGGCACCAAGCCAGTTGCGGTTGACCTTGAGCCGCTCCCAGGCCGAGGGTTCGGAAAACCGGGCCGGAGAAGGCCTCGACGAAGGTTTCAAGGCAAGCAAATCCGTGGCCATGTCACGACCTCCTTTAGCTCGGACGATAGGCAGCGCATGTCATCCCCGGCCCGGAGGCTTCAGGGATGACATGCGGGTTGCCATCAGCGGTAGATGCGCTGCAATTGCCGCTCGGCCAGTTGCATGGCGCCTGCGGCGGTTTCCCTGCCCGTGCAGAAATTGGCAAACATGTCCACGACAATGAAATCAGCCATCGCAGTAGCTGCCTTCTCATCCAGCTTGCCGCGATGTCCAGCCACCAGACTGCGCTTGGACGCATCCTTGAAGACCTTGTTCTTTGGGTCCTTGGTCCAGACAGGGTTGTTGTCGAATGCGTTCAGCGTATGCGTGAGATAGCCGGCCGCAGCCTCAAGCCATGGGTTGAACTGTTCAGCTTCGAGCATGTAGGCCATGAAGGCTTTGCAGGCGTTCGGGAACTTCGTGTAGGTCATCGCCATCATCGGGAAGCAGAGCTGGATCTCGGTCGGCTTGCCGGCCGGTCCGATGGGCCAATAGGCATGATCCATGTCGGCGGCGATCTCCTTCTGCTTGGGGTCGGCAGAAGCATTGGCCGCAGCGTAGATCGAGATGCCGTTCGCAGTGAGCGACAATTCACCCGACAGGAAGAGGCGGTTATTGGAGGCATCGTTCCAAGCCACGGTGCCCTGGGTATAGGTGTCGAAAAGCGCCTTGGCGTAATTCAGCGCCGCTTCGGTCTCCGCAGAGCGAATGATGACCTTGGAATTCTCATCCACCTGTGCGCCATTGTGCGACCACAACAGCCAGTACGCATAGGAGTTGCCATCACCGGATGCACGGCCCAGCGGGAAACCGGCTGGCGTGTTTTTCGCCTTGAGCGCCTTGCACAATTCAAGGAAGCCAGCGGTGGTCTGCGGAACCTCGTTGAACCCGGCCGCCTTGATCAGCGACGTGCGATAATTGATGTAGCCGCCATTGATGGCAGCAGGGATCGCGATCCACTTGTTGTCGAGCGTGCCGTAGGCTTCGGCGACAGGCACCCAGCCGCCATACTTCTTGCCGAGGTAATCAGCGACGTCCGTCACGTCGAGGCAGCGCTGCGGAAACAGATGCGGTGTCGAATACAGCGACCAAAACATGTCGGGTCCGGTGCCCGTGTTGGCCGCGACAGATGCCTTCGGCTGCATGTCATCGAAGGATTCCGATGTCACGGCTACGCGAACGCCCGTCGCTGCCGTGAAGGCCGCAACGATCTTGTTGAAGGCCTCATCTTCCGCCACCACGAAACGGCGCCACCGCATGATGTTGAGCGTTGCGCCCGCTTCCGGTTTGAATGGGGCCGCCTGAGCCCATGCCTTGGCCCAGTCACCCAGGCCCGATCCGGCCAGGGCACCCGCACCGAGCAACCCTGCACCGCCCTTGAGAGCAGAACGTCTTGTGAGTTTGGTCATCGTGAAATCCTCCCATCGGATTTTTGCTGTGAAGGGGGCTTGCAACGCCCCTCTTGAGTTTGATTGTTCTGGAGATATTTCAGGCGGCCATCCTCTTGCCGCTCTCGGCCTCGAACAGATGTGTGAGGTTGGCATCCGGCATCACCCGGATCATCTCGCCTGGCTTGGCCTGAATGCGCTCACGGAACACGCATGTGATGTTTTGCCCGCCAATGTCTGCCACGACCTGTGTTTCAGAGCCCATCGGCTCGACCACATGCACGCGCGCTTCGATGCCCGCACCATCCAGCCTGATGGCTTCAGGGCGCAGGCCATAGACCGCTGCCTTGCCGCTTGAACCGGCAGGCGCTCCCGCGATCGGCAGGTTGAACCCGCCATCGGCATGGAACCCTGCCCCGTCGATCCTGCCCTTGATGAAATTCATCGACGGCGAGCCGATGAAGCCCGCGACAAAGAGGTTTGCGGGGCGGTCATAAAGTTCCAGCGGCGCGCCAATCTGCTCGACGATGCCATCATGCATCACCACGATCTTGTCAGCCATGGTCATGGCCTCGATCTGGTCATGGGTCACATAGACCGTCGTGGTCTTGAGCCGCTGGTGCAGTTCCTTGATTTCGGTGCGCATCTGCACGCGCAGCTTGGCGTCAAGGTTGGACAGCGGCTCATCAAACAGGAACACCTGCGGATCACGCACGATTGCACGGCCCATGGCGACTCGCTGGCGCTGACCGCCTGAAAGCTGACGCGGAAACCGCTCAAGCAGCGGCGACAGCGACAGGATTTTCGCAGCCTTGTCGACTCGGGCCTTGATCTCATCCTTCGGCGCGCCGCGTAGCTTCATCGAGAAAGCCATGTTGTCCGCCACCGTCATGTGCGGATAGAGCGCATAGTTCTGAAACACCATGGCAATGTCGCGCTCTTTCGGCGGGACATTGTTGACGACACGATCTCCGATCAGAATGTCGCCGGCGGTGATGTTTTCAAGTCCGGCGATCATGCGCAGCAGGGTCGATTTCCCGCAGCCCGATGGCCCGACGAGAATGACGAACTCGCCATCCTGGATATCGATGTTGACACCATGAATGATTGGCGTCGCGCCAAACGATTTCTTGATGTCACGGATGACGACTGATGCCATCTGGCTTCCTCCCTTTTTTGCTTTGGCTTGCAGACTGAACCGATGCGGCCCGGTTGCGCAACCTCATTCCGTCTCTGTGGCCGGATAAGTCTGGATTGCTCGCCTCTTGCAGATGAAAAATCATACTATAAACTCAACGCTGTCAAGTCCCTTTCCGTCACCATCTTGCGCCACAGATTCGGGTCGCCTGCCATGCCGAGAACACGTGGACAGCCCGCCGTCACATCCCTTTCGAACCCGTCCGAAAGCCTGTTCAAGCAGGTGACGGACAAGATCGCCATCTCCATCGTTTCGGGGGATCTGGAGACAGGCGCACTGGTGCCGACCGAGCCTGAACCGGGCTCGGGTATCACGCCCTCGCGCTCGGTCTACCGCGAGGCCCTGAAATATCTCAGCGCCAAGGGCCTGATCGAAGCGAAGCAGCGCAGCGGCACGCGTGTGTCGCAGCGATCCCAATGGAATCTGCTCGATCCAGACATCCTGCGATGGGCTCTTGCTGGGCGGATCGACGAGGATTTCGTCAAAAATCTCTTTGAGTTACGCCTGTTCATCGAACCCAATGCGGCAAGGCTGGCCGCCCAGCGCCGCACACCTGCTCAACTTGTCCAGATCAGGCATGCCCTCACGGGCCTCGAGACCCATGTCCCCTACTCCGATGCGATCATCCAGGCTGACCTGGACTATCACAGCCTCATTCTGGATGCCGCCGGAAATCCGGCACTGACATGCCTCAAGAGCGTGATCATCTCGACATTGCTCTGGTCCATGCGGCTGCAGAAGAACAAGATGCCGGCGCACTTCGCTGTTGCGCTTGCAGACCATCAGCGCGTCTACCGCGCCATTGAGGAACAGAACGGAGATCAGGCCGCCGCTTTCATGACCAGCCTCGTCAATGATGGCCTGCATGACACGCTCACGGCGTTTCGCACTGCAGCGACAGTGCTGCTGCATTGCACAAACGAAAATAAATCAGATTATTGATGACGAGCACTCGCATCCCCCGCCAATGCTTCGGTGATCCATGTTCGGAAGGCCGTGATCTTCCGCTGCTGACCCAATCGGGCATTCCAGACCAGCCGATGACCGATGACGCGGATGCCCAGGCTGCCAAAAGGTTGCACAAGTCGGCCTGAAGCGATTTCGCGCTCTGCCATCAGCGTTGATTCAAGGCAGACCCCAAGACCATCGACGGCTCCGGCGATCGCCATGAACGAACGATCAAAATGCATCCCGCGGAAGGGCATGGCGGTTGATTGCTTCTGCTCGTCGAGCCACCGGTCCCATTGCACCAGATTACGCACTGAATGAAGGAGGTGCTGGCGGCTCAAATCGCTGACATGATCGAGGTTCACGGCGATATCCGGCGCGCACAGGGGCACGATGAACTCTGTGGCAAGGGCAATCGAGCAGCAGCCCGGCGCGACGGGCCGACCATACTGGATGTCGAGATCGAACAAGCCATCCTGCAGGATCACCGCATCCGGCGTCGAAGCCAGGCGCACGTCAAGCTCCGGATGCCGGGTGATGAAGTCCTTCAGGCGCGGCATCAGCCATTGCGCGGCGAACGTCGGCGCACAGTGCAAGGACAGCACCTCACCGCCCCGTCTTTCCGCGATGATGCGTGTGGCGGCCGCGATGCGTTCGACCCCTTCGTTCAGGGCCTCATGGTAGCGCATGGCCACATCCGTCGGCACGACCGTCCGGTTTCGGCGTTCGAACAGCCGCACGCCAAGAAGGCTCTCCAGATCGCGGATGCGATGAGAGATAGCCGATGGTGTCAGCGTCAGGGCCTCGGCAGCCGGTGCAAAACCGCCAAGACGGATCACGGCGATGAACGCTTCAAGGGAACGAAGGGGAGGAAGCTGGATCATGGCAGGTCCGATCAGTGAAAATAATTCACCGATCATGCTTGTTTTTTCGATTTTCCTCAACGTCATGCACCAGCATGATCCGGGTGTAACCTTTCGGGTGGATGTCGGAAAGGGTCACAAAACGCGGGAGCGATTCTGATGCTGCTGAAAGGCAAGGTCTGTGTCATCACGGGGGCCGGAAGTGCGAGGGGCCTTGGCCGCGCCACCGCCATCCTGTTTGCCAAACATGGCGCGAGGATCGTCGCACTGGACATCGATCTGGACGCCGCAAAAGACACGATTGCCCTGCTCAAGGGCCGCGGTCATCTGGCGGTAAAGGCCGATGTCACCAGACGCAAGGACTGCATCCGGGCGATGGAGAAAACCCTTGCCAGGCTGGGCCGCATCGACGTGCTGATCAACAATGCCGGCATCACGGCTCCGGACCGGCTGATGGATGTGTCGGACGCGCTCTATGACAGGATCATGGATGTGAACATGCGCGGCTGCTTTCACATGACCCAGGCTGTCGTGCCGGCCATGCGCGCGCAAGCCTCCGGCTCCATCGTCAACATGTCGTCTGTCTCGGCCCAGCGCGGCGGCGGCGTGTTCGGCGGCTCGCCTTATGCCGCCGCAAAAGGTGCGATCCTGGGTTACACCAAGGCTTGCGCCCGCGAGCTTGGCCCTGACAACATCCGCGTCAACGCCATCTGCCCCTCGATGATCGACACGGACATCACCGGCGGCGCACTGACGCCGGAGCGAAAGAACGACATCCTGGCGACGATCCCCATGGGCCGTATCGGCACAGCAAATGAGGTGGCTGGCTGCTACCTGTTCCTCGCATCTGACCTGTCGTCTTATGTCACAGGCTCGGAGATCGACATCAATGGCGGCAGCCACATTCACTGAAGGGGCTGATCCATGCCATCACGCACGCTGAAGAACGTCACGAAGGACCATCTCAAGGACAAGGCAAGGCTGATCCGCCGCGAGACGGTGCGCCTGACCGACATCTGCGGCTCGGGCCATTACGGCTCTGCCTTCTCCATGGCTGAACTGGTGGCCGTGCTGTATTATCAGATGCTGCATGTCGATCCGGCCCAGCCGCGCTGGGAGGACCGCGACAGGTTCACCATGGGCAAGGGCCACGCCGCGATCGGGCTGTTCCCGGTGCTGGCGGATCTCGGCTTCTTTCCCGAAGAATGGCTCGATGGCTATTCCCGCATGGGCAGCTATCTGGGCGATCATCCCGAGATGAAGAAGACGCCGGGCGTGGATTTCTCCTCAGGCTCCATCGGCCACAACCTGTCGGTGTCCGTCGGCGTGGCGCTGGGCGCGAGGCTGAAGAACTCCCCAGCCCGCGTGGTCTGCATGATGGGAGATGGCGAGCAGAACGAAGGCCAGATCTGGGAAGCCGCCATGTCCGCCGCGCACTGGAACCTCGACAATCTCGTCGGCATCGTCGACATCAACGGTGCTGGTTCCGATGGCGTGGCGCAGGAAACCATGCGCTCGGAGCCATTGGCAGCCAAATGGGACGCCTTCGGCTGGAATGTCATCACGCTGAGGGACGGGCACGATCTCGATGCCGTTCAGGATGGCCTCAACCGCGCGCTGAACGACCCCAATGGCAAGCCGACCTGCGTGCTGGCCTACACCATCGCGGGCAAGGGCGTCTCCTTCATGGAGAACACCTGGCAGTGGCATCTGGGCTTTCTGGGTCCTGCCGATCTTGAACGCGCCTATGCTGAAATCGACGCTGGCGACATCGGCTGAATTGGAAACGATCATGTCACAATCTGAAAAATACCGCGCCAACCCGCCTGCCCCCGGCATGGCCTATATGTCCAGGGAATTGAAACGCACGGTCGATCTCAGCGAGTCCACCGTCACCGACGCGTTTGACGAACGCTCCTGGGACATGGTGGTGTCGCTTGGCCTGTCGCGGCAACTCACCACGGGAACGACACTGCTCGAACTGGCCGCCGAGGGGCATGACGACATCGTGGTCTGCACCGCCGATCTTGGCAGGCCCACGCAGGTCGTCAACTTCGGCAAGCAGCATCCTGACCGCTACTTCAACTTCGGCATCGCCGAGCGCAACATGATCGGCGCGGCAGCCGGCCTCGCCACGATGGGACTCACGCCCGTGATCTCGAACTACTCGTTCTTCCTCGCGCTCATGGGGGTGGAGAATATCCGGAACGACATCTGCTACACCAACCTGCCCGTGAAGATGGTGGGCACCCATTCCGGCATCGCAATGGGATTTTATGGCACTTCGCACCATTGCTGCGAGGATATCGGCGCGCTCCGCGCCATCCCGAACCTGGTCCTGATGGCTCCTTGTGATGGTACGGCACTCTCATCGGCGCTGAAGACCAACATCAAGCATCCCTCACCAATTTATTTCAGGTGCGGGCGCGGGCGCGAAGCGGTTGTGTACGACAAGCCGTTCGATTTCCGCATCGGCGGCTCCAACACCCTGCGTGAAGGCAGACATGCCACGGTCCTGGCCATCGGCAATCTGGTGAAGGCTTCACTCGATGCCCATGACATTCTTGCGAAGGAGGGCATCGCGCTCACTGTGGTGGACATGTATTCAATCCGTCCGATTGACCGCGAGGCGGTGCGCGAGGCGGCGAAGCGCGGTCCGATCATCTCAGCCGAAGAAGCCAACGTCACCGGCGGCTTTGGCTCTGCCATCTCGGACGTCATCGCCGAGGAAGGCCTCGGCGTGAAGCTCACCAAGGTCGGCATGCCGGATGACTATGCCGTGCTGGGGCCACCAACCCATCTGTACCGCCATTATGGCCTCGATGGGGAAGGAGTGGCAGCCGCAGTGCGCAAAGCGCTTGCATGAAGCCCGCTGGCAAATGGAACCGATGTGGATGCGGAAAAGTGACCGTTTCCGCGATCAATCAGGTGCAGGGAAATCCGGCATAGCCACGACATCTGATATGATGCGGAGGATGCAAAGACAAAGCGTCGCAGGATCTGCTTAAGGTTAACCAATCCTGAAACATTTCCTTGCGTGCTGCGCGTTACAGGGCATTATTTGTGCAGTGCGGTGGCGGTCATCGCTCCTGAATAGCTCCTGAATAGATGATGGGTTGGCGGCATGTCCTCGCTTCTTGATGATAACTCTCTTGAGCGAGTCACTTCTGCTGATGTCTTGGCCGTGCAGCCTGCTCTTCCTCCAGAACTGTTGTTTTCCAACATACGTTATTCTGAGATGAGCGTGGTCTTTGACCCAAATGACAAGGCTGCGTGGTGCCGGTTTGCCCCTCGGTCAGCACCCAGTTTCACACGACCGTTGCTTCAGGACATGCTGCGTTTCAAGCGCTCCGTCGAAACGTTGTTTGCCCGTGCTCCCGAACACGAGCCTCCCCTGAAGTTTGTTGTCGGCCGTTCAGGCATTCCGGGCATCTACAATCTTGGCGGCGATCTAGACTATTTTGCCGATGCCATCCGGCGTCAGGATCGCGCGGCCCTCACCTCCTATGCGCATGAGTGCTGCGAGATGATCTACAACGTCTACAGCGGGTTCGACCTGCCGTTGATCATCATCGGGTTGATCGAGGGCGATGCCCTTGGCGGCGGCTTTGAGTCGGCTTTGTCCTGCAATGTGCTCGTGGCTGAGAAGCGTGCCCGTTTTGGCCTGCCTGAAATCCTGTTCAACCTGTTTCCGGGCATGGGCGCCTACAGCCTGCTGTCACGGCGCGTCGGCCCGATCAAGGCCGAGCAGATGATTCTGAGCGGCAGGATCTACACGGCCACCGAACTGCATGAACTTGGACTTGTCGATGTTCTCGCGGAAGATGGCCAGGGAGAGCAGGCTGTTCGGACGTGGATCGCACAGAACCGCAAGAAGCATGGCGTGCTGAAAGCGGTGCATGACGTTCGCCGCCGTGTCTCCGGCCTCAGCCTGCAGGAACTGCTGGATGTCACGGATCGCTGGGTGGACGAAGCGCTGTCACTGGATGAAAATTCACTCAGGCGCATGGAGCGCTTGCGCACGGCCCAGTCAAAGCGTGCAGCCTGACAGCATCCGCACTGTCTGATCTGATGGAAGTGTGTGCCGCTCAACCCGCCTTGCGGATCAGGATCTCCTGGTCGTGCAGCCAGCCTCGCAAGGCAGCCTCCGCCTCCGCGAGTGTCATCGTCAGCATCCTGACGCGGTCATCACCAGACCTGGCGAGTTCCTCGCTCGTGGTGGCGCGCCATTCCAGCGCCAGAGCGAAGATGCGCTTGGCTCCGATGTTCGCCGCGCTGCTGCGCAGTGCGTGCAGGACATCCTGGAACGCGGCCACATCCTCGCGCGCCACGGCATCCGTGATGCTCTGCAACGTCTCGTTTGAACCGATGAAAAACTGGCCGATCAACTCGCGCATGAAGGCGAGGTCACCAAGCTGCATCAGATTGGCCAGCCCCTCCAGATCGATCACGTCGATGGTGTCGAGATCGAGAGGAGTGATGGCAGTCGGGGCGAGTGCTTGGGCAGTTGCGGGCACATGCGGCATGTTGCCTGCCTGATGGCCACCGGCACAACGCCGGAAAACCTCCTGCAGCTCGGGTTGGTCAATTGGCTTGTGCAGGCAGCCGTCCATGCCAGCAAGCTCGCAGCGTCGGCGCGTTTCTTCGG
Source organism: Allobosea sp. (assembly GCA_031375185.1). Taxonomy (GTDB): domain Bacteria; phylum Pseudomonadota; class Alphaproteobacteria; order Rhizobiales; family Beijerinckiaceae; genus Allobosea. The sequence goes on from JANMHN010000228.1 coordinate 11,254, forward strand.
TCACATCCGCAGTGAGCGCATAGATCGGCACATGGGCACTGCCCAATGCCGCAAAGCGATAGAGTTTCGTGGCCTCCAGCCCGTTCATGACCGGCATGTTGACGTCCATGAGGACAATGTCGAATTCCTGCTTCAACAGGGCTTCAACTGCTTCCTCGCCGTTTGAAACAATGCGCACCACATGCCTGTCGCGTTCCAGCAGCTTGCGGATCACGATCTGGTTCGTCGCATTGTCCTCGGCCACCAGGATGCGAAGCGGAGCAATCTGGGATGGTGAGCGCGGTGATTGGACGTCGCGCATGCGGACGCAGTCCGCAAGCTGCTTGAAGGCCGCAGGATCTATGGGCAGGCCAAACCTGACGACAAATGGCGCGCCGGTCATGCCCATATCATTCCTGTCAGTCCGGCTCATGACCCCGATGATGCAACTTCCCAGAGTGATGCGCGCTGCATCGGCCTGAACCATCTCGGTCAGCGTGTCAGACGGCATACTGTCGGCATCAATCAGGACAAGGCATCCGGCCCCCCTGTCGAGCATGGCCCGTGCCGCCGCCAAGGCGCGCTTCGGGTCGGTCAATCTCACCAGGTCGGCACACTCCAGCACTAGGCGCGTGTGCAGGCCGAAATCATGCGACAGCAGAACCACATCGGGTCTGGTTGCCGGCCGCTGTTCCTCGACAGGCTGAGCGGAAAACGGCAGGGTGAACCAAAACTCACTGCCCTCCCCGACAATGCTTCTAACGCCGATCTGGCCGCCATGGGTCTCGACAAGACGCTTGGCCAGAGCCAGCCCCAGTCCTGTCCCGCCAAATCGGTCAACGATCGTCTCGTCGGCCTGTGTGAACTGATCGAAAATCCGCAATTGTGCCGAAGGCGTGATGCCGATGCCCGTGTCCCAAACAGAGAAATGCAGCATCTGACCGGGAAGCTGGCTCTCTGCACGAGACACATGCACGTGGATTCCGCCCTGAGCAGTGAATTTGGTGGCATTGCCGATCAGATTGGTCAGGATTTCCTCAACATGCTGCCGGTTGCCCACCACCCTCGACAAAACATCTTCGGAAATCGACACGGACAAGAACAAACCTTTTGCTTCAGCCAGCGATGCCAGCACGCGCCGCACATCCTGAAGCGATTGAAACAGGTCGAATGGGCCGATCCCCGATTGCCCGTCATGGGCTTCGAGCCTGGAGAGATCGAGGATCGAGTTGATCAGCTTGAGCAAGGAGCGTCCAGACATGCCGATTGTCTCGCTCATCTCGCGTAGTTCGCGCGGAATGGAGGCATGCCGCATCAGATCAGCCAGAGTGATGATCGCATTGAGGGGTGTGCGCAGTTCGTGGCTGACACCGGCCAGAAACAGGCTTTTGGCCTTGTTGGCCTGCTCCGCCTGCTGCTTCGCCTCAGAGAGTTTGCGGATCAGCACGGAGCAATAGGCAGGCAGAAGCACCAGCCCGGCCATCAACCCGAAAGAGAGTTCGAGATTGTTGTGCCAGAGCGGAGTTTTCATGATCAGGTACAAAAACCCGGCAATTGCGGCGAGGGCGGCGCCGATCAGGTATCTGACCCCGAATCTGAAGCCGTTGCCTATGATGATCCAGAGGTAAAGTGGATAGCCGATGGCGAAGGCGCTCTCGCCCACATGCATGCCGTAAGACAGCATGCCGATATCGATGATGATCGCCACGATACGGCGCGCATGCGAGACACGTGGATCACGCAGGATGTCGGCGAACAGCCCGATCGAGCAGATGTAATAGATGCCGAACAGCACCAATGCCTCGTGAAAGACACCCTGCGCCGCATCATGCCCCCTGGATTGCGCGATCAGCAGCCAGCCAAGCACCACGGTGGAGATGACGATGCGGTTGATCGTCATCTCGTGTTCGCTGTCAGGCCGGTTGCGCAGCACATGCCGCACGCGTTGCATGACGCCGCGTTGCGCCTGTGCCGTATCAGCGCCGACGGCCTTGTCGCTCATGCGCGCTTGACCTTGAGCGACCGTTCCTGCGCAAAAGCGACAAAGTCATCAAAGGGCATCGGTTTGGCGAAATAGTAGCCCTGCAATTCATCGCAGCCTTCAGCCGTGAGAAACTCGACCTGTTCAATCGTCTCCACGCCTTCCGCCACGATGGCCAGATCGAGACTGTGGCCAAGCGCCATCACCGTGCGCACGATGGCCACGTCATTGGGGTCTTTTGGCAGGTTGCGCACGAAGGACTGGTCGATCTTGAGCCGATCGACAGGGAAGCGCTTCACGTAGCGCAGTGACGAGTAGCCTGTGCCGAAATCATCGATCGAGATTTCGCAGCCGAACGCCCGCAACTGCGCCAGATCATTGATCAGGGTTTCGCTGTCTTCCAGCACGGAGCTTTCCGTCAGTTCCAGATCAAGCAGCCTGGGATCAAGACCGACAGCACCTAGCGCGCGTGTGACCAGCAAAGGCACATTTTGCCGCATGAACTGCAGCGGCGACAGATTCACACCGATTCTGACACCCGAAAGGCCGAGACCTTGCCAGCGTTTTGCCGCGCGGCAGGATTCCATCACGACCCATTCGCTGATGTTGACGATGAAGCCGGTTGCCTCCGCCCTTGGCAGAAACGCACCGGGAGGCTGGATGCCCTGGCCGGGCCTGTTCCAGCGGATGAGCGCCTCGCCGCCGACAAGTTGCCCTGTCACCGCATTGATCTGAGGCTGGAAGTAAAGCTCGAACTCGCCACGCTCCAGCGCCGTGCGCATGTCCGCATCAAGTGTCGCATTAACCAGCGCGGCCGACTGCATGTCGGAGGCATAGAGCGAAGCCCTGTTCCCGCCATTGGCCTTCGCCCGATACATGGCGGTGTCGGCATTCTTCAGCAGTGTTGCGCCATCCTCGGCATCATGCGGGTGAAGCGTGATGCCGATGCTGCCGCTGGAGATCACCGTGCCGGTGGCACAGGCATAAGGTGCGGCGATCGTGTCCAGCATGATCTGGGCAAAACTCTTGGCCTCGTCCGGATTGGCGATATTGGTCTGCAGAACAGCGAATTCATCACCGCCGATGCGTGCAACCGTATCCTGACGACGCACGAGATCCTTGAGGCGCTGGCCAATGGCCGTGATGTAGGCATCGCCAACCCCATGGCCCTTCAGATCGTTGATGGTCTTGAAGTTGTCGAGATCGATGAGGTGCAGCGCAAAAACCCTGTCACCGCGCCTGGCACGTGCGATCTCGCGGTTGATGCGCTGGTGCAGCATGGTGCGGTTGGGTAGCCCTGTCAGCGAATCATGATGGGCCATGTGGCGGAGATAGTTCTCTGCCTGCTTGCGGTCCGTGATGTCGATGGAGGTCGTGAGAATGCCGCAAATGCCACCGCCGACATTCATCAAGGGTGTCTTGGATGACAGGAAGACGCGCTTGGCACCGATCCCGTCCGTGATGTCCTCTTCAAAGGACGGCACGGAGCGTCCGGTTTCCCAGACCATGCGGTCCAGCGCATTGCTGCGCGCGCCCTGCTCGTCCCCGATGAACTGGGTCACTGGCGAACCGACGACATCGTTCGCATCCCGCCCGATCAGGCTGGCCTGGAAGGCATTGACAAACAGCACCTTGCCTTCGAGATCCGTGCAGCGCACCACGGCGGGTATGCTGTCGATCACCTGCGCCAGGCGCTCGCGGGAATCACGCATGGCGAGTTCACGTGTGCGCTCGCTCTCGTCCAGTTCCGCCTTCAGGTGATCTGCGCGCTCGGACAACAGCATCTGCTGCTTGCGCAGCTTCAGAAGGTTGCGCGCCCTGGTGATGAACTCCTGGTGATCAACCGGGCTTTGCAGGAAATCAGTTGCGCCGCACTCAAGGGCACGGAGGCGGAAACTGCGCTCCTCATAGACCGTCAGCACAACCACGGGCACATCTTCCGCACCCGGCAACTCACGGAAGCGACGCACGAATTCCGCGCCATCCATGTGCGGCATCTTGAAATCGGTGATCACCAGATCAACGATCTTGCCGCTCAGCGCCTCGAGCGCCTCGATCGGATCGGCATACGTCACCACAACGACGTCATCGGCAATGGACGTTGCAAGCCGCGCGAAGATATGGCGGTTGGTGAATTGATCATCAAGGATGGCAATAAGCGGCATTTTATGTCGCAATCAGAGGAAATCTGGATAACTACGCCGAAGAAGTCACGCGTGTTGCGCTTTATCAGCGATGCAATCTATCGCATGCGATGATTAACGAACGGTATGTCTCCTCGATGATGCAACCTGGAATTGCATGACATCCGGAACCATGGATCTTCGCGCTGCAGTCCGCGCTGGCCATCGTCTGAAATCGGCGTGAGGCAGCTTGCGACGAATTGTTTTAAGCCTAAAATATCTGTGATGCGGCCAATGGATCGTTTGACAACAACCCGGAAAGATCGGCCTGCAAGAGGAGTTGCCCATGAAGATCGCGGTGATTGGTGGCGGTCCTGCCGGCCTTTACTTTGCGCTCCTGATCAGGAAATCCCGTCCCGACATCGCTGTGACGGTGTTCGAGCGCAACAAGGCTGATGACACATTCGGCTTTGGCGTCGTCTTTTCGGACCAGACGCTTGACACCTTCAAGGCACATGATGCCGAGAGCTACGAAGCGATCCGCCGCTCCTTCGCCTACTGGGATGACATCGAAATCCATTTCAAGGACACCGTTCACCGCATCGGCGGCAACGGCTTTTGCGGCTGCTCGCGCCGCACGCTTCTGCTGCTGCTACAGCAGCGGGCTCGCGAACTTGGCGTGAAGCTGGAATTCGGCGTCGACATCGACGACGAGGCAAGCCTCGGTGCCGACATGATCGTCATCGCGGACGGCATCAATTCGCGCCTGCGCGAAAGGCACAAGGACCATTTCGGCACGAAGACCGATCTGCGCCCCAACAAATTCTCATGGATGGGCTCCACAAGGCCTTTCGATGCCTTCAACTACATCTTCCGCGAAACCGAACACGGCGTCTTCATCGCGCACTGCTACCAGTATGAACCCGGTGCCTCGACCTGGGTGCTGGAAACCACGCCACAGACCTGGGAGCGCGCCGGCCTCGGCCAAATGAGCGAGGCACAGGGCGCGGCCTTCATGGAGCGGGTTTTCGCGCACGAACTGCAAGGCCACAGGCTCAGCACCAACCGTTCGGTCTGGCGTTCCTTCCCCATGATTCGCAACGAGCGCTGGGTGAAGGATAACATGGTCCTGATCGGTGATGCCAAGGCCACGGCCCATTTCTCCATCGGCTCCGGCACCAAGCTCGCCATGGAAGATGCCATCGCGCTTCACAGATCCGTTGTGGCTACCGGCAGCGTGCCCGACGCACTGGCGCATTTCGAGACCACACGGCGCGGCGAGGTCGAGCGCACCCAGCACGCGGCGGACACCTCGCTGGTCTGGTTCGAGGAGGTGCAGCGCTTCTGGGATATGGATCCTGTGCAATTCGCCTTTGGGCTGATGACGCGCTCCAAGGCGATCACCTATGACAACCTGATGCTCCGCGCGCCTGATTTCGTGAGACAGGTCGACGCGATGATGGCCCGCGATGTCGCCAAACACGGCATCACGCCAGCACCGCAGGTTGCTGTCGCTCCGATGTTCCAGCCCTTCCGGCTGCGCGACATGCCGATCGCCAACCGCGTCGTTGTGTCTCCCATGTGCATGTATTCGGCAAAAGATGGCGTGCCAGGTGATTTCCACCTCGTGCATTACGGCGCGCGGGCCATGGGCGGGGCCGGATTGATCTTCACCGAAATGACCTGTCCGTCGCCGGATGCCCGCATCACGCCCGGCTGCACGGGGCTGTGGAATGACGAGCAGCAGGCCGCCTGGACACGCATCGTCGTTATCACCCACCAGAACAGCGACGCCCGCATCTGCCTGCAGCTCGGCCATGCAGGCCGGAAAGGTGCCAGCAGGCTGATGTGGGATGGCATGGACCGTCCACTGGCCGATGACGCATGGGACATCGTCGCGCCCTCACCCCTGCCCTATTATCCCGAGAGTCAGGTTCCGCGCGAAATGACCGAGGCCGACATGGTCCGCATCACAGCTGACTTTGTTGCCGCCACCACTCGCGCCGAAGCTGCGGGCTTCGACATGCTCGAACTGCACTGCGCACACGGCTATCTGCTCGCCTCCTTCATCTCGCCCGTCACCAACCACCGCACCGATGAGTTCGGCGGCACCTTGGACAACCGCCTGCGCTTTCCGCTGGCAGTGTTCGAGGCCATGCGCGCTGTCTGGCCGGCCCACAAGCCCATGTCGGTGCGGATCTCGGCGTCTGACTGGATGGAGGGCGGGCTGAGCACCGACGAAGCTGTCGAGGTCTCGCGCGCCTTCGCCCGCGCAGGCGCCGATCTCATCGACGTGTCCAGCGGCCAGACCTCACCGAAGTCCCGGCCCCGCTATGGCCGCATGTTCCAGACCCCGTTCGCGGACCAGATCCGCAACGAAGCCAAGGTCGCCGTGATGGCGGTGGGTTCGATCACGGGCACCGACCAGATCAACACCATCATCGCCGCCGGCCGCGCTGATCTGGTCGCGCTCGGCCGTCCCCACCTGGCCGACCCCGCCTTCACGCTGCGCGCCGCCGCCTGGTACGGCGACAAGGATCACGCCTCGCCCAAGCAGTATGGCCCAGGCCGCGATGCGCTCTATCGGCAGTTGGAGAAAGAGCGCGCGGATTTGACGGAGCTGAGATTGAAAGCGAGGCCAAAAAGCCATGCGCCTGTGGATGTGGAGCAAGGGCGGATGGCGGCGGGTTGACGACATTGCGAGCGAAGCGAAGCAATTCAGCCTTGCCGCTGCTGTGAAGAATGTCATTTGTGCGAATCGCAGGGCTGGATTGCTTCGCTACGCTCGCAATGACAGACTTCAATGATGCGCAATCCCGCTGTCTACATCATGGCTAACAAACGGAACGGCACACTCTACACAGGAGTTACAAGCAATCTGCAAAAACGAGGTTGGGAACATCGCAAAGGCGTCATCGGAGGCTTCACCAAGCGATACGGATGCAAGCTGCTCGTTTTCTACGAGCAACTCGAAACGATGGCTGATGCAATCGCACGTGAAAAACAGATCAAGGGTGGATCACGTCAAGCAAAACTCCATTTGATCGAAGCGCAAAATCCAGATTGGCGCGATCTCTACGACGAACTCACTTGGACATGACCGATTCCGTCATTGCGAGCGCAGCGAAGCAATCCAGCGCCGCGGTTCGCGCCAATGACAATCATCACAGCAGCGGCAAGGCTGGATTGCTCCGCTGCGCTCGCAATGACACTCCCTCACCCCGCCTTCAGCCAAGCCCTTGGATCGACCAACTTGTCCCTGCCGCCAAGCGCCTTCACCAGCGCCTCCATGCTGGCGAGGTTGTGAATGGTGCGGAACTCGTCGACATGTGGAAGGAGCGTGCGGATGCCGCCTG
>JANMHN010000241.1:0-2805 GCA_031375185.1 Allobosea sp.
CGGGACGTGTTCAGCCGCCTGATCGTGGCGACGCGGCTTGATCTTGCCATCGCCGCATCTGCTGTCACCCTCTCCTTCGTGATCGGGGCCGTGATCGGCGCGATCTGCGGCTACATGGGCGGGCGGCTTGACCGCTATGTCGGGCGTTTCGTGGACATCCTGATGGCGTTTCCGCTGTTCGTGCTGGCCATGGCCATGGTGGCGGCGCTGGGCAACCGGGTGGAGAACATCGTCATCGCCACCGCCATCATCAACCTGCCGTTCTACATCCGCTTCGCCCGCGCAGAGGTCAATGTGCGCCGCAACGCCGGCTGGGTCGAGGCGGCCCGCGCCTGCGGGGACAGCCACATGTCGGTGATCCTGCGCTCGCTCTTGCCCAATGTGCTGCCCGCCATGGCGGTGCAGGTCTCGCTCAACCTTGGCTGGGCCATCCTCAATGCTGCGGGGCTCTCCTTCATCGGGCTCGGGGTCAAGCCGCCGACACCCGAATGGGGCATCATGGTGGCGGAGGGCGCGCGCTTCATCTCGACAGGCAAGTGGTGGCTGGTGGCGTTTCCGGGCCTTGCCCTGATGATGACAGTGCTGTGCTTCAACCTGCTGGGCGATGGCCTGCGCGACATCCTCGATCCGCGCATGCGCACATGAGCCTGACCTTTGACCACAAGCCTGCCGCTGCCGCCGGGGCGGCCAGCGCGCCGCTTCTGGCAGTTGACGACCTGCATGTCAGCTTCTCCACCCGCAACGGGCTGGTGGATGCCGTCAAGGGCATCAGCCTGACCGTCCGGCCCGGCGAGACGCTTGGCGTCGTCGGCGAAAGCGGCTCCGGCAAGTCCGTGACGGCCTTCGCGATCACGCGGCTTCTGGATGCGGCGGGGCGCATCACGCAAGGGCGCATCCTGTTCAGAGGCGAGAACATCGCTGCAGCGAGCCACAAGCAGTTGCGAAACCTGCATGGCGCGGCTGTCTCGATGATCTTCCAGAACCCGCGAGCAGCCCTCAATCCGATCCGCACCGTCGGCCTTCAGATCGCCGATGCCATCGGCGCGCATGAACGGATTTCGGCTGGAGAAGGACGCAAGCTGGCGCTTGACCTGCTCAAGGCCGTGCTGATCTATGATCCAGACAAACGGATCGATGCCTACCCGCACGAATTGTCCGGCGGCATGTGCCAGCGCGTGATGATCGCCATGGCGATCGCCAGCAAGCCTGCCCTGCTGATCGCGGACGAGCCGACCACCGGACTTGACGTGACCACGCAGAAAACCGTGATGGACCTGGTCGCCAAACTGATCGCCGACCGCGACATGGCGATGATCCTGATTACGCACGACCTGGGCCTCGCCGCGCGCTATTGCCAGCGCATCGTGGTTATGGAACAGGGCAAGATCGTCGAGGAGGCCGCCCCGCGCGCCTTGTTCGACGCGCCGCAGCACCCTTATACGAAGCGCCTCGTGGCTGCCTCACCGACGGCCACGTCGACGATTGCGGATTTGGCTATCCGTGAAGGTGTCATCCCCGGCGCGCTGGAGGGTGCGGGAAGGGGATCCACTGAGCCGTGCAGCCATGGATCCCCTTCTCGCGCTGCGCGCGCCGGGGATTACACCAACCGGGTCCACCCCGCGCCCGGCACCCCTGCCCTGCTCGAGGTGCAGAACCTGGTCAAGCGCTATGACGGGGATGTGGTGGCCGTCGATGATGTGTCGTTCAGGATCGAGGCCGGGACAAGCCTTGGCCTTGTCGGCGAGTCAGGCTCTGGCAAGAGCACGGTCTCGCGGCTGGTGTGCCGGCTGATCGACCCGACCGAAGGGCATATCCTGTTTGACGGACATTCCATCGGGGACCAGCCCGCACGCGGCTTCCACGCCTCGCCGGACCGCAAGGACATCCAGATCGTCTTTCAGGATCCGACCGAAAGCCTCAATCCGCGCTACACGGCCTTCGACTGCATCGCGCATCCGCTGCGCCGCCTCTTGTCCATGAAGGACGGCGCTGCGCTGACATCGCGCGTGCGTGAATGCGCCCAACGGGCCGGGCTGCCGCTTGATCTGCTGGAGCGCTTTCCGCACCAGTTGTCGGGCGGGCAGAAGGCACGCGTCGGCATCGCGCGCGCCATCTCTTGCCGCCCGCGCCTCCTGATCCTCGACGAGCCGACCGCTGCGCTCGATGTCTCGGTGCAGGCGGTGATCCTGCAACTGCTCGACCATCTGAGGCGAGCTGACAATCTGGGCTTGCTGTTCGTCAGCCATGATCTCAATGTCGTGCGCATGATGTGCGAGCGGATCATCGTGCTGCGCCATGGCAAGATCGTCGAGGACGGCAGCAATGCAACGATTTTCACGAACGCCACCCACCCTTACACGCGCACCCTCATCGACGCCGTGCTGAACATTCGATCATAATGGTTTAGAGCATTGCCTTTGCACAAAACCGGTATCCACTTTCGTGCGCAATGCTCTGGCCCTCCGCGTTGAGCCCTTCACACCGACAGGATATGCGACATGGATTTCGGACTGCACGGAAAACGCGCCCTCGTTCTGGGGGCCAGCAAGGGTCTTGGACGCGCCATCGCCGAGGGGCTGGCGCGCGAAGGGGCCACCGTCATGGCGGCGGCCCGCAACACGGACGCCATCGCGGCCTGGGCCGGTGATCTGGGCGAAGCTGGCGCGAAGGTCAGCGCACTGCCGCTCGATCTGGCAGATTTTACCTCAGTCGAGCGCCTGATCGCCAGCGTGATGGCGGCAGGCGGCGTCGATATTCTTGTCAACAATTCAGGCGGGCCGCCCCCCAGCAGCGCGGCGGATGCCA
>JANMHN010000253.1:0-2182 GCA_031375185.1 Allobosea sp.
TATTCTTCCAGCGCTTCGGGCGCGAACGGCCTCATGCCAGCCGAGCCGGAGCCGCATTTCTTCAGCCAATAAGCATCCGGATCGGCACCGATCATCCGCTCGGGGAAAGGCGCTGGCGTGATCAGAAAAAACCAGTGCCAGTAGGCGCGTGCGAAGGCATCCGTCGTGTTCCGGTACATTTCGCGCGTCGGTGCGATGTCGAGTGTGGCCAGTTTCAGCACCTTGTCAGGGTGGTCCAAGGCCATGCGGTGCGCGACCCGCGCGCCACGGTCATGGCTGCCGACCATGAAACCGTCATGGCCAAGTGCCGCCATGGCGGCGATCAGGTCATTCGCCATGGCGCGCTTGGAATAGGCGGCATGATCCGCGCCACCCTCAGGCTTGGCGCTGTCGCCATACCCGCGCAGGTCAGCTGCCACGATGGTGACGTGCGGGCTCAGGATTGCCGCCACCTTGTGCCAGAGAACATGGGTCTGCGGATAGCCGTGCAGCAAAAGCAGCGGCAGCTTGCTTTCTGTGCCCTGGCCACAGGTCCGAAGTCTGACACGGCTGCCTGGCACAGCCACGTCGAGCAGCCGGAAGCCGGGAAAGAGATTGTCGCTGACGGGAATGTCGGTGATCTGCATGAGCTTTCGACCATGTCGCGCATAGGTAAACCAGCCAAGTGGACACAGCCTACGAACTTGCTTATTCAACAGAAAAGAAAAGCACAATGAGGGGGACCACCAATCGTCATGGGTAAGATTCGAATCGCATCCCAACAGGATTTCGCGGGTGCGATCTTCCTGATCGTGATCGGGCTTGGTGCCCTGTGGGCCTCATCCAATCTCAACATGGGGACGCTTCGCGCCATGGGGCCGGGGATGCTGCCCAAGTCGCTCGGCACCATCGTGGCGGGGCTTGGCACCATCCTCCTGCTATTTTCTCTCAAGGTGGAAGGCCCGAAGCTCGACGCGTGGTCCATCCGCGGATTGTTCTTCGTGCTGCTCGGCACCTGCCTGTTCGCCCTCACCATTCGCGGCACGGACCTGCCGGGTTCGCTTGATCTGCCCGCCATTGGCCTCATTGCCGCAGGGCCGCTTGTGGCCATCATCTCGGCCTTTGCCTCGCCGGAAACAAAATGGGGCGAGGTCCTGATCTTTGCAGCGGTCATGACCGCGCTGTGCGCCGCCATCTTCAAATACGCGCTGGGTCTGCCGATCCCGCTCGCGCCCTGGCTGTTGGGATATTGAGCGATGGATCTGTTTTCAAACCTTGCGCTCGGCTTCGGTGTCGCACTCTCGCTCAAGAACCTGGCCCTGTGCTTCACCGGCTGCTTCATCGGCACGCTGATCGGGGTGCTCCCCGGCGTCGGCCCGATCGCCACCATCGCCATGTTGCTGCCGATCACCTTCGGCATCGACCCGGTCGGCGCGCTGATCATGCTCGCGGGCATCTACTATGGCGCGCAGTACGGCGGCTCGACCACGGCCATCCTGGTCAACATCCCCGGCGAGGCGACATCGGTCGTGACCACGCTGGATGGGCACCAGATGGCCAGGCAGGGCCGGGCAGGCGTTGCTCTTGGCATTTCAGCCATCGGCTCGTTCATCGCGGGGTCCGTCGCCACCGTGCTGATCGCGGCGCTGGGCGCACCGCTCACCAGGCTGGCCCTGCTGTTCGGGCCTGCTGAATATTTCTCGCTGATGGTGATGGGCCTGTGCTTCGCCGTTGTGTTGGCGCGGGGTTCGATCCTGAAGGCCATTGCAATGATCATGCTCGGGCTGTTGTTCTCGACCATCGGCACTGACCTTGAAACAGGGCAGGAGCGCATGACATTCGGCTTCGCGCCCTTGTCCGACGGGCTTGATTTTGCGGTTCTGGCCATGGGCATTTTCGGTTTTGCCGAAGTCATCAAGAACCTTGAAAGCCCCGAAACGCGCGATGTCGTTCGTCAGAAGGTCGGGCGGCTCCTGCCCAACTGGGACGAGATGAAGCAATCGGCCATGCCGATCGCTCGCGGCACGGCGCTGGGGTCGATCCTCGGCATCCTGCCGGGCAACGGGGCTGTGCTTGGCCCCTTCGCCAGCTACACGCTGGAGAAGAAACTTGCGAAAGATCCTTCGCGGTTCGGGCGTGGGGCCATCGAAGGCGTTGCGGGGCCTGAAAGCGCCAACAATGCCGGTGCGCAGACCTCGTTCAT
>JANMHN010000254.1:0-7822 GCA_031375185.1 Allobosea sp.
CGCGCCGGGCGATCTGGCGCTGCAGGAGGCTGTGCGCCTCGGCTTTGGCCTCACCGCCCGCCCCAGCATCAAGGAACTGGCGGGCATGGCCGAAGCCTGGACACCGTGGCGCGCTGTGGCCGCGCGGCTGCTCTGGGCCTACTACGCCGTGGCAAAGACCCGCGAAGGCATTGCCCCGTGAACTGACCCCTCCCTGCTGTCAGTAACTTTTGGCAGCCTGCGCCTTCGCTTCACCCCTTGCAGCCGCCAGTTCTGCCTTGGCAGCGGTCTTCAGCAAAACCTGGTCCGTCGCGATGGACGACATGTGGAAACCGCGGGCGATCATCTCGGCAGCACGGGCACCTGTCATCGAAAAGCAGCTCGCGATCTTGCCATGCGCTTTGCAGCGGTTGGCAACATGGGTCAGCGCCTTGTCGACATCCGGGTGGAACTGGTCGACATGCGCGCCGTTCGACAGGGCGATCGACAGGTCAGACGGCCCGACAAACACGCCGTCGATGCCCGGCACGCTCAGGATATCGTCCAGGATGTCGAGGGCTTCGCGGGTTTCGACCATGGCTATCGCCAGCGTGATATCGTTGGCAGCCTTGAGATAGTCCCCCATCTGCAGCCCCGTCAGCCCAGTGGCGCGGTATGGCCCCCAGCTTCGCTCCCCCATGGGCGGATACTTGCAATAGGCAGCGAGCTTGCGCGCATCCTCGATCGTGTTGATCATCGGAGCCACGATGCCGACAGCGCCCGCATCCAGCATGCGCGACGCCATGGCGAAATCGCCCACGGCAGGCCGCACGAAGGCCGGCTTGCCTGTCACTGCGGCGGCCCCGATGGCCAGGATCGCGGATTGCGTGGTGTGCAGGCCATGCTGCATGTCGATGACGGCGGTGTCGAACCCGTCACGCAGGAGGCTTTCCGTCACAAGCGGTTCTGCCAGACCCACGAACGCCGCATAAGCCGGCGTGCCGGCACGCAGCGATGCGGCAAAAGTTGTGAAGACATTTGGCATGATCTGTTCCCCCGATTTGCTTTGAGCCATCAAATCAGGATCGGGACCAAAAGGAAACGCCCGGCCTGATGCCGGGCGTCATGCAGCAGTGTCGGGACAGAGCTGTCTCAGCACATGGTCTCAGCCCTTGGCCTTGATCTCGTCGATGGCGGTTGCCATGAGTTCATCCATCGTGCGCCTGATCTGGTGGTCCGATTGTTCGACGCCGCCTGCAGCCAGGTCAGCCTTGACCTTGCGCAGGACGTCATCGTCGCCCGCTTCCTCGAAATCAGCCATCACGACCGACTTGGCATAGACATCGGCTTCAGGTCCGCTCTTGCCCAGTTTTTCCGCAGCCCAGAGGCCCAGGAGCTTGTTGCGGCGGGCCGTGGCCTTGAAGGCCAGCTCTTCATCATGGGCAAATTTCTTCTCGAACGCATCCTTGCGGTCATCCATGCCGGCCATGGTCAAACTCCTGAAGTCAGAAAATGCAAGGTCATCGACCGCAAGGCCTGACCTGACAGTGCATATAGCGGCGGGATGGCCTTTTCGCCAGCGCGGGATTGCGGGACGCACGAAGATAACGCCAAAACTTGCGCTCAGGCTGCGAACCCGCCATATGGACAGGAACGGTGGACAGGTCTTCCGGCCCGGCTCGCCAAGGGAACGCCCGTCATGGAGCACCCATCACATGGATTTCCTCAAACCGCGGGTTATTCCCATGAATCGTCGCCGTCGCATCTACGAGGGCAAGGCCAAGGTCCTTTATGAAGGACCAGAGCCCGGCACGCTGATCCAGCATTTCAAGGATGATGCGACCGCCTTCAATGCCCAGAAGCATGAAGTGATCGATGGCAAGGGCGTGCTCAACAACCGCATCAGCGAGTTCCTGTTTCAGAACCTCAACGACATGGGCGTGCCGACGCATTTCATCCGCAGGCTGAACATGCGCGAGCAGTTGATTCGCGAAGTCGAGATCATCCCGCTCGAGGTCGTGGTGCGCAACATCGCCGCCGGTTCATTGTCCAAGAAGCTCGGCATCGAGGAGGGCACGCAATTGCCCCGTTCGATCATCGAATTCTATTACAAGAACGACGCGCTGGGCGATCCTATGGTTTCGGAAGAGCACATCACCGCCTTCGGCTGGGCGACCCCGCAGGAGATCGACGACATCATGGCGCTGGCCATCCGCGTCAACGATTTCCTTTCGGGACTGTTTCTGGGCGCAGGCATCCGGCTCGTCGATTTCAAGATCGAATGCGGCAGGCTGTGGGAGGGCGAACTGATGAGGATCGTCATCGCCGACGAGATCAGCCCTGATTCATGCCGCCTGTGGGACATCAAGACCAAGGACAAGATGGACAAGGACCGCTTCAGGCAGGATCTGGGCGGTCTCATCGAAGCCTACACCGAAGTGGCCCGCCGCCTCGGCATCATCGTCGAAGGCGAACGCCCTGTCACGAATGGTCCCAAACTGGTCCAGTGACGCGCAAGCAAGACGGAAAACACCATGTTTTTGAAACGGGAGCCTCGACAGGAACGGTCAGGCTCCCGTTGTCGTGAGAGAACCGGCATCCTTGCCTCTGTCGTGGCAGGAGCGGTCCTCACGGCTTGCGTCAACCATTACCAGCCCACGACACTGCCGCTGCCTGTGTCAGAGGGCTGGGTGCAGCTCCCGACAGCCCGCTGGCTCACCAATGCAGGCATCGAACCCGGTGCCATGATGTTCTGCCCGCGGGAGACATGCGGCCAGCAGGTGCTTGTGGCACGCATGGAACTGACAGGAGAGGAACGCGGCGTGGCAGACCTGATCGCGCGCGACCCGGCCAGTTTCGTGGCGCGGACAAGACCGACCTACCCGGCCAACACATCAAGGACGAAGCTGCCACGGGCAAGCCGCATGGAGGTCAGATCCCTGGAAATAGGCGACTGGCGCGGCGGTGTCGTGACGCTCCGGAGCGCGAAGGACACCTCAAGGGCTGCCCATGTCGCGGTGCTGGCCTCCTCGCACGGCGCGCAGGCACGGCTTGTGCTGACAGTTGCCGAAACCGGGGAAGCCGCCGAGCAATACGCAAGGCGCATTCTTGAATGAACAGTTGCATCACGAAAACTACATGACGACGCGCTCGGCACGCGCTTGGCACGCATTTGGCCCTTGCACCGAGAGCAGGCTTGAGATTTGAGGGACTATGTGCCCGCGTGTAGAGATGGGTGCAGGTGCAGGAGCAGAAGCATGAAAGCCCGCGTGACCGTGACCCTGAAAACCGGCGTGCTTGATCCGCAGGGAAAAGCCATCGAAGGCGCGCTCGCATCCCTGGGCCTGGCAGGCGTGACTTCGGTGCGCCAGGGCAAGGTGTTCGACATCGAACTCGCCAGCACAGACCAGGCAGAGGCCCGCGCCAACCTGACGGCTGCCTGCGAAAAGCTGCTCGCCAACACGGTCATCGAAAACTATCACATCGGTCTTGAGGCCTGAGCAGGGATCACTGTCATGCGCGCCTCTGTCATCACATTCCCCGGCTCCAACCGCGAAGGCGACGTGGCAAGGGCGCTGCGCCTGGCCGGTGCCCATGTCTCACCGGTGTGGCATGAAGACAAGACGCTTCCCGAACGGACCGACCTTGTCGTGCTGCCGGGTGGTTTTTCCTATGGTGACTACCTGCGGACAGGTGCGATTGCCGCCCGCGCCGACATCATGGATGCCGTGCGTGCGCATGCTGAGCGCGGCGCACGTGTCCTGGCCATCTGCAATGGCTTCCAGATCGCTTGTGAAGCAGGGCTTTTGCCCGGTGTCCTGGCCCGCAATGCGCACTTGCGCTTTGTCTGTCGGCGCCAGCATCTGAGGGTCGAGCGCACGGACACCGCTTTCACGAGCGCCTACGCCAGCGGCTCAGCCATTGATGTCTGCATTGCCCACGGCGAGGGCAACTACATCTGCGATGCCGCGACACTGGAACGGCTCGAAGGTGATGGCCTTGTGGCCTTCCGCTATTGCGACGCTGAAGGCCACGTGACGCCCGAAGCCAACCCGAACGGCTCCCTCAACGGCATTGCCGGCATCTATTCCGCGCAGCTCAACGTGCTGGGCATGATGCCACATCCCGAAAACCTGATCGAGCACCTCGCGGGCGGCATCGATGGCAAGGGATTGTTCGAAAGCCTGATGGGCGCTGAGTAGTCAGACCCATGGTACGGTGCGTGTGAAATCGAAGTGTGCCGACAGTTCACGCGATATGCGCTGGTTCTCCAGCCTCACACCAACAATCTGAAGGCCCTCGCGACGCGCAAGTTTCATAGCCGGAATAAGGTCCGTATCACCTGTGACAATCGCGATCCGGTCAACTTTTCCACCAAAAGAGAATGTCGCTATATCGAGCCCGATGCGCAGGTCGACACCCTTTTGCTCGAAGTCAGGTTTGTAGTCCTCATCGGTCAATTCCCGAGGGTTCCGACGTTGATCGCTCTGTTTCCAGCCACGCCATTTCAATACACCCAATCGCACAGCAAACAGATCAATTGCGGCCAATTCGTCGAGCCAGTCACCGCGTTGGTCGAATCTGTGCATGTCTCCTGAAACAGGCTTCGGTCGCTCGCCTTCATATGGACGGCAATCATAATACAAAATGCGGTGCAGTTCTTCGTCTCGCTGTACAATACGCTGAGCGAAGGCTGACACGAATGTGGGATCAAATCTGTGGCCCGCTTTTCGGGCCAGAACACGCAGGTGTCCGCCATCGATCATCACGATGAGCTTTTTCACTCACAAGCCCTCTTGAAGAAACGGCTCCCGCAGCAAGTGCTGCGAGAGCCGAAGATACATGCCCGCCTACGGGCGTAACGGATAACAATAACATATCCCAAAACGATATGAGTCGCAAGGCGCAAATCAGAAAAAGCAAAGAGTCAAGTCTCAATACGGCATTACTTCGGTGCCAGCCTGATCGCGCCATCGAGACGGATCGTCGCCCCGTTCAGCATGTCGTTCTCGATGATGGACCGCACCAGAGCGGCATATTCGCTGGCCTTGCCCAGCCTGGACGGATGCGGCACCGATTGCTCCAGCGCCTTGCGGTAGTCATCGGCGATCGAGGCGAACATGGGCGTCTCGAAAAGGCCCGGCAGAATCGTGACAACCCGGATGCCGGATGAGGCCAGATCGCGCGCCACGGGCAAGGTCAGCGCGGCAACCCCGCCTTTTGATGCGGCATATGCTGCCTGCCCGATCTGCCCGTCCTCGGCCGCGACCGACGCCGTGTTGATGATCACCCCGCGCGAACCGTCACCCGTCACCGGCGCAAGCCCGGCCATGGAGACGGCGCATTTCGCGATCATCCGGAACGTGCCACTCAGATTGACAGCGACAACCTTCTCGAAGGCCGCCATGTCGTGAGCCACCAATTCGCCCGTCTCGCGCTTCTTCGAGACGACACGTTTTCCCGGCGCGATGCCCGCGCAGTTGACGAGAAGGCGCTCCGGCCCGTGAACGGCGCGCGCCCTTACCAGAGCCGCATCGACCGAAGCATCGTTGGTCACATCGCAAGCGCAGAAAATCCCGCCGATCTGGGCCGCAACCACCTCTCCACGTTCGGCATTCATGTCAAGCACGGCGACCTTGACGCCATGGGACGCGAGCATCCGCGCCGTCCCCTCGCCAAGACCCGAAGCTGCACCCGTCACCACGGCAGCCATCGATTGATCAAGTTTCATGCCTTGTTCCCGTCTGCTGATGCAGATCCGTTTCTGATCTGCCTTCACACACCATCTGGCAGCCGGAGCGACGTCTGTGCAAGCGTCAAGATCGTGCAAGCGTCAAGATCGTGCAGGAATGCGCGTCGTGACAGGATTGCTCGCCAATCTGGTTCACATCAGTTCGCGCAGCTTGCTCTTGGCTGGCTCCTTTTGCCAATCCGCTTTGGCAGTCCGCTCTTGCGAACGTGGCAGCCAAGGACCATGTCTGTGTGCTTGAGGAGACCCGCATCATGACAGGCAGCTTCGAGAACCGTTTTTCGGCAGACGAGATCGCCCGCATCCGGAAGCTGGCGGCTGACGAAGATGGCCTGGGCGCAAGGCTGTTCGGGCTTCTCAAGCGCGTTGCCGGTTCTGTGCCCTTTTCCGAAGATGCGCTGGCGGCCTGGTATTGCGCCCGTGATCCCGCCACGCCGTCACGGGTCAGGTTCATCCTGATCTCGGCAATTGCCTATTTCGTCCTGCCCTTGGATGCGATCCCGGACATTGTGCCCTTTCTGGGCTTCACCGACGATGCTGCCGTGCTTGCGGCGGCCATCACCAGTGTGGCCCATGAGATGAAGCCGGAACATCGGGACAGGGCAAGGGAGACGCTCGGCAACTTGGCGTGACGGTCAGGCCACTTCCACCACGCCTTCAGCTTCGAGCATGCGCCTGAGCCGGGTGAACGCCAGGCGGATACGAGATTTGACGGTGCCAAGCGGCAAGCCGGTCGTTTCTGATATCTGGCTGTGGGACAGGCCCTCGAAGAAGGCGAGCTTGACGAGGGTGAGTTGTTCGGCAGGCAAGGTCGTCAGGGCGGCACGGACAACTTCCTCGCGCTGCTGCACATCCATCAGACTGTCGAGATCGGGGGACTGGGCCGGCTGGAGCATGGGCTCATCCGGATCAAGTTCGCCTTTTTCACGGCGAGCCAGATCGATCCGGCGGTTGCGGGCGATGCGGTACAGCCAGGTCGACAGCGAGGATTTGGCGGGGTCGAACAGTTGGGCCTTGCGCCACAACGTCGCCATCACATCCTGCACGATCTCTTCGGACAGGGCGGCATCGGTGCCCAGACGGATCAGATAGGCCTTCAGGCGCGGTGCGAAATGGTCGAACAGCCGCGTGAAGGCACCGCGGTCGCGGCGCTCTGCCACATCCGCGACCCATGCCGCAAAGACTGCCGGGTTCGACACGTTGCTGTCCTCATCTGGTGAACCCGCGCCTTGAGCCAACATCACCACAAAGCGCGGCCTGATTCGCAAAACCACTCACGGATGCCCGTGATTGGCTTTGACACACCAAAGACTTGCACGTTTCACCGTGAAACAAAACTGAAATAAGCCTCATCGCAATTTTGCCTGCTTCATGGCATTGAGGTATGCCTGCACTCTCAACTGCTTCACAGCCGTGCTAGATGGTTTTCATGATTCGGATCACAGATACCGCCGCAAACCTTTTTCCCGCACATCCTGTGCCTTCAAGGCCTACATGGCGAAGTCTTTTTCCAGCAGGTCTTCTGGCATCAAGCCTCGTCATGTCCGGCCTTCTGATGTCCGGCCCAGCTTCTGCACAGTCGCGGCCGGCAGCAAAGCCTGCTGCGGGACAGGGGCAGGCGCTTGAACTGGGAACATTCGGCGACTGGACCGCCTATTCGTCCCAGCAGGGACGATCAAAAGTTTGCTACATCCTCAGCAAGCCCAAGGACAGGGCACCCAAGAACCTGACACGTGATCCGGGGTTCCTGTTCATCACGAGCAGGCCAGCCGAGCAGGTGCGCAACGAGATCAGCTTCGTTCTCGGGTTTGCCGCCAAGGAGACAACGCCTGGCGAAGCCATCATCGGGCAGACCAGGTTTGCACTTGCGCCGAAGGGCAAGAATGCCTGGATCGCCAATGCAGCCGAAGAAACCTCCTTCATCGACACCGCCCGCCGGGGGCAGAGTCTCAGCGTCAATGTCACGTCGGGGCGCGGCAACGCCACGACGGACCGGTATTCGCTGGCAGGCATGGGCCAGGCGCTGGATCGCATGCGGCGTGAGTGCCCCTGACGCGTGGGGCAGCGGGCCATGCCTTGCGTAGGCACAAGCCGCTTTTCATGATACGGGCTCGC
>JANMHN010000331.1:0-1551 GCA_031375185.1 Allobosea sp.
CGACAATGGCGACTTCCTGCAAGGCTCGTCCATGGGTGACTGGATCGCCTACAAGAAGGGCCTGAAACCCGGCGATCTCCATCCGATGATCGCCGCCATGAACGCCATGGGCTATGCCTGCTCGACGCTTGGAAACCACGAATTCAATTACGGGCTGGATTTCCTCGACAACGGCGTCAAGGCCGCCAATTTCCCATTCGTCTGCGCCAATCTGGTGAAGAATGACGGTCAGCCATTGGTCAGGCCATGGCTCGTCATCGACCACAAGGTGACAGATGAGACAGGCGCATCCCAGACCGTCAAGGTCGGTGTCATCGGTTTCACGCCGCCGCAGATCATGCAATGGGACAAGGCGCATCTGGAAGGCCAGGTTCGCGCTGGCGACATCGTCGAAGCTGCACGCACCCATGTCCCAGCGCTGAAAGCCGCTGGTGCCGACATCGTGGTGGCCCTGTGCCATTCGGGCATTGCGGGCGGGGATGCGAAAGGCGGCGAAGAGAACGCAGCCCTTCACCTGTCCCGCGTCGATGGCATCGACGTCATCCTCACCGGCCATCAGCATCTGGTGTTTCCGGGCGGCAAGGCTTTCGACGGCATTGAGGGCGTCGACAATGCGCGCGGATCGCTGAACGGCAAGCCCTGTGTGCAGCCCGGTTTCTGGGGCTCGCATCTCGGCATTGTCGATCTTGATCTGGAGCGAACTGGCACCGGCTGGAGAGTAGCCGGGTTCAAGGTCGAGGCGAGGCCGATTTTCGAGCGCATGCCGGACCGCAGGATCGTCTCGAAAGCAGATGCTGATGCTGGCGTGCTGGCCACCGTCGCCGCAGCGCACGAAGCCACGCTGGCCTATGTCCGCGAGCCGGTCGGCGAAACCTCAGCACCGATCAACAGCTATTTCGCGCTGGTGGCCGACGATCCGTCCGTGCAGATCGTGGCAGAAGCCCAGATCGCCTATGTCAAGGGATTGATGGCGGGCACGGCTTTCGCAAGCCTGCCGGTCCTGTCCGCCGCGGCTCCGTTCAAATCTGGCGGACGGAGCGGTCCGAACTTCTACACCGACATCAAGGCCGGCCCGCTGGCGATCAGGAATGTCGCTGACATCTACCTTTATCCCAACACCGTGCAGGTGGTGAAGATCACGGGCGCTCAGGTCAGGGAATGGCTCGAGCGGTCAGCGGGCATCTTCAATAGGATCGACCCGGCCAGGTCCGATGAACAGCCGCTGATCAATCCCGGTTTTCCGGCCTTCAACTTCGATGTGATCGACGGGGTCAATTACCGGATCGATGTGACCCAGGCCTCGCGCTATGATGGCGACGGCAAGCTCGTTGCCCCCGATGCCCGCAGGATCGTGGACCTGACCCATCAGGGCAAGCCCGTGACGGACGCGCAGGAGTTCATCCTTGCCACCAACAATTACCGCGCGGCTGGCGGCGGCAATTTCCCCGGCACGAAAACCACCGTGGTGCTGGAAGCGCCTGATCTGAACCGCGATGTCGTGGTGCGCTACATCATCGACAAGAAACGCATCGACCCGACGGCTGACAACAA
>JANMHN010000339.1:0-33270 GCA_031375185.1 Allobosea sp.
TCGTGAGGCTTGATGACAGGGCCGGTCATGATGCCTGGACATCATCCGTGTCCTGACATCTGCCCGCAATGTTCATCTGGAGCGGAGGTCTTGCGGCCCGTTCAATACGGGCAGCCTGTCTGCGCAACACAATGCTCCCGGCTCAGTTCACCAGCGCGGTTGCCAGCCATGGCACGGCTGCGATCATCAGCAGCGCCACCAGCATGACCCCAACGAACGGCAGCGAGCCAGCGAAGATCTCCTCGATGCCGACCGATTTGTCGGCCAGCGTCGCCTTCACCGTGAACACCGAGATCCCGAACGGCGGAGTCAGTAGCCCAGCCTCCACCGCGATGATGGTGATGATGCCAAAGTGGATGAGGTCGAATCCGAAGCCCGTCGCGATGGGAGCGGCGATGGGTACCATGATCAGCAGGATCGACGAAGAATCCAGCAGCATGCCGAGCAGCAGGATGATGACGACATAAACCAGGAGGAAGCCGTAAGCGCCCAGCCCCAGCGTCGCCACCATGTCGCCGATGGCGTTCGGCAGGCCTGCCAGCGACAGCATGCGCGAATAGAGGCCCGCCGCGATCAGCAGGAACAGGATCGACACCGAGACATGGCCCGTCTCGGTGAGGATACGCCAGAGCTTCGGCCAATCGAGCCGCCGCCGGACGATGGCGATCAGGAGCGCGCCAAAAGCGCCCACAGCACCGGCTTCGGTCGGCGTGAAATATCCGGTGTAAAGTCCGCCCATGATCAGGGCGACAAGTGCCATGATCGGGAGGGATTTCTCCATCATCTCACCGCGGCTCATGGTCGGTGCGGCATTGGCCAGCGACTGACTGAGCGACGGGTCTTTCATCACCTTGTACGGGAAATATGCGGCCATCACAAAGATCAGCACCGCAAAACCGACGGCGATCAGCACGCCGGGAATGACTCCCGCAAGGAACATCTTGCCGATGGAGACCTCGGCCAGCACGCCATAGATGATCATCAGCAGCGATGGTGGGATCAGCATGCCGAGGATCGACGAACCTGCGACCGTGCCGGTGGCAAAGCGCATCGTGTAGCCATGACGGATCATTTCCGGCACCGCCACCTTGGTGAACACTGCGGCGGAGGCAATCGACACGCCCGTGACGGCGGCGAACACCGCATTGGCCGCAACCGTCGCCATGCCAAGCCCCCCGCGCACGCGTTTCAGCAACTCCTGCGCGACGTCGAAGGTGTCCTTGCCGACATTCGAGACAGAGACCAGCAGGCCCATCAGCACGAAGAGCGGGATGGTGGCGAACAGATAGTCCTGAATGCCGGAATAGGCGGTGATCGCCGTCATCCGGAAGGCCAGTTCCATGTTGTCGCGGATGAGCCAGATGCCGATGGCCCCGAGCGAAAACAGCACCAGCCCGATATGCATGCCGAGCACGATCAGCACGATCATCACGCCGATCAGCACAAACCCGATGGTGATCGGTTCCATCACCGTGCCCCCGCCTGTGCCGGCTTGCCGATGATGGTTGCCTCCTGGAAGGCCTGAACGGCGAAAACCAGCGCCGTCAGCACAGAGCCGAACACGATGATGGCACGGAGCGGCCATGTCTGAATCGTGAAGATGCCCTGCACCCCGAAGAACTCGTTACCCGTAAAGGCCACCATCATCGGCCTCCACGTCGCATAGGCGATAACCAGCATCACGATACAGCCAACTGCTAGAAAGAAGGCTTCTATAGCTCGGCCCACAGCAGGGCTGCCTTTCAGGATCATGTCGATCAGGAAATCCGCCCGCGTCATGCGCTTGTCGTGAACGGCGGACGCGAGCTGCAGGAACACGATGGCCACGATGGAATGCGCCGCGATCTCCGCGACACCGGTGATGGGCATGTTGAGAAAACTGCGCCCGACCACATCCGCCACGATCAGAAACATGAGCGCGAAGGTCCATGTCGTGCCGATGGCCGCGATGATGTTGGAGAAGCCGCCGAGGAGATCGAGCGGCTTTTTCGGGCCGCCCGCCTCGATGGCGGCTAGATCGGAATTTTCGGACATGGGCGGGCTTTCTGAAAGGTATAATCACGCGGGCATGCCGAAGCATAATCTTGATTTGATCAGGTGGACGAGCTGCGGTCGTCCGTACGTCATTGCGAGCACAGCGAAGCAATCCAGTCCCGCCGCTCCACCATCCTCATCTTGAGCTTGTCGAAAGATGACATCCAGTTGATGCATCCCTGAAACTCCTCCTTCGACGGGCTCAGGATGAGGATTTGTTGATTGCGCCGACTGGATTGCTTCGCTGCGCTCGCAATGACGGAGCGCACTCCACTCAGGCTTCCTGGTCCCAGGCGCGTGGCGGCGCGAAGCCGGTGCCGCGCAGCGTGGTGAAATAGGACTTCATCATGTCGCGTGCGGCAGGCCCGGAGGTGTCGGCCCAGGTCTTGGCGATGTTCGGCAGGCCCTTGATCCAGCGTTCACGGTCTGCTGCGGGCAGCGTCGAGACGATAGCACCCTTGCTCACCATTTCAGCTTCGGAGGAGGTGATGCGGCTCGAGACATTGGCGATATGCGCGGCAGTGGCGGCCTTGCCGCCTGCGCGGATGGCATCCTGCACCACCTTGGGGAATTTCAGCATGCGGTCGCGGTTCACGCCGATGCCGCCGACATACATCGAGCCAAGATCGACCTTGGTGATGTACTTGGCCACCTCGAAGACCCGCGTCGGCAGGATGCCGACAAAGAATGACACAGCGCCATCCGACACGCCGGTCTGGATGTCGGTGTAGTAGGTGGTCAGCGCGCCATCGACCGGCGTAGCCCCGGTGCCGTTCAGCCAGTTGGCCGAGGTGCCGGGAGCGCTGAGCTTCTTGTTCTTCAGGTCATCCAGCGAGTTGACCGGGAACTTTGTCCACAGGTGGTACGTGTCGGTCACGAACGAGCCGACCGAAATCATGTTCAGCTTGGCCCAGCTGTCGGACACCGCCGGATTGGTTTCGTTGAGGCGCTCGAACGCGTTGGCCACCATGCCGTGATCGCCGCCCGAGAACGGCGTGAAATAGGTCAGGTTCTGCAGCGGCATGGTCGAACCTTCCCAGAGCGTGCCGACAAAGCCGATGTCGACGAGGTTGTCGCGCACAGCCTCCATCGTGTCCTGGAACTTGTAGAGCGTGCCGCCATAGGCTTCGCGCCAGGTCACCTTGTGGGTGTTGCCGTTGTCACGCAGGAACTTGTCGACCTCCGGCTGCATCACCTCCTTCATCATCGAGACCCACATGTTCTGCACGGGGTGGCTCGCGCCGATCTGGATCGTGAGCGCCGATTGCGCGCTGGCGCGGATGTTGAACAGCGGAATGGCGGCGGTGCCTGCGGCGGCAGCGACGAGGGTGCGGCGTGTCAGCTTGGTCATCGTGTTTCCTCCGGGATATGGGCCGCTTTGCGCGGCACCTTTGTTATGAGCAGTGTTCAATATCGTTTGAGTGCGCGCAAGATGCGATCTGGCGTGAAGGGTTGGGCGAAGACCTTGGCCTTGAATGGCGAAAGGGCATCATTGATCGCGTTCATGATCGCAGCTGGAGCGCCGGCCGTACCAGCCTCGCCCGCCCCCTTGGCGCCCAGCAGGGATTCCTTGGTGGGCGTTTCGACATGGCCGACATGGATATCCGGCATTTCGGCTGCCATCGGCACCATGTAGTCGGCCATCGTGGTGGTCAGAAGCTGGCCGCTGTCGTCATAGATGCAGTGCTCGTAAAGTGCGCCGCCGATGCCCTGCACCACGCCGCCGCGCACCTGCTCGTCGACCAGCATCGGGTTGATCACGCGCCCGCAATCCTCGACCACCCAGTGCTCGAGCAGCTTGACCATGCCGGTGTCGACATCGACCTCGAGCCAGCTTGCCTGGATGCCGTTGGTGAAGGCGAACGGGTAGTCCTTGGTGATGAAATGCCGCGTCTGCACGAACTCGCGGGGCATATCCTTGGGCAGCGTGTCACCCCGGAAATAGACCAGCCGCCCCAGTTCGGCGAGCGAAAGACGGCTCGTGCCGGTCTGACGCTCGACCACATGGCCCATCACCACATCGAGAGCATCCGCCTCCGCCTGCAGCATGATCGCCGCTACGCCGAGGATCTGCTCCTTCAGTGCAATGGCAGCCTGAAGCGCAGCTTCACCGCCGATCCCTGCACCCCGGCAGGCCCAGGTGCCGCCGCCATAGGGTGTGACCTGCGTGTCGCCCGTGATGACCTTGACCTTGTCGACACTGACGCCGACGCCATGCGCCACGATCTGCGCCAGGATGGCCTCGGTGCCCTGCCCCTGTTCAGTCACGCCCGACAGTGCGATCAGCGAACCATCCGGGTCCATGCGCACGGTGCAGCCATCCTGCGCCGAGATGCGCGCGCCGCCGATGCCATACATGAACGGCGAGGGGTTAGTCAGCTCGATGAAGCTGGCGAAGCCAAGGCCACGGTAGACACCGCGTTTGCGTGCCTCTGCCTGATCAGCCCGCAGCCGCTCCACCGGCACCATGGCCAGCAGCTTGTCGAGCGAGGCGTGATGCGACAGCCCCTCGAACTTCATGCCTGCAGGCGATGCACATGGGTAGGCGTCATCCTTCATCAGGTTCAGCCGCCTGATCGCGACAGGGTCCATGCCAAGCGCTTCGGCGGCGAGATCGACGAGGCCTTCGGTGACGGTCGTGGCGATGGGATGGCCCACGGCGCGGTACTGGCAGGTGGGGGCCTTGTTCTGCAGCACGACCGTGGTGCTGCAGCGATAATGCGCGAAATCGTAAGGCCCACCGCACAGGTTCACCACCTGGTTGCCCTCGATGGCGCTGGTGCGCGGATAAACCGAATAAGGGCCGATCCCCGTGCGGTCCTCGATGTCGAAGCCGACGATGCGGCCATCGTTCATCACCGCGATCTTGCCGGTGACGCGGTGGTCGCGGGCGTGAATGTCGGACACAAAGCTCTCGAAGCGGTCTGCGATGAACTTCACGGGGCGCTTGAGGATGCGCGACATGGCCGCGACCGCAACCTCGTCCGGGTAGACATGGACCTTGATGCCATAGGAACCGCCGACATCCTTGCAGATGACCCGGACATCGCCCTCGTTCATGCGCAATTGCTTGGCGAACACGCCCTGCATCATGTGCGGGGCCTGCGTCGACTGATGCACCGTCAGCGTGCCGTCGGCGGGGTTGTAGTCGGCAATGATCGAGCGCCCTTCGAGTGTGACGCCGGTATGACGCCCCGTATGGAAGGTCGCTTCCAGCACATGGTCAGCGCCCGCAAACGCCGCTGCCACCTCGCCGGTGTCTGCGGTGCGCGTGAACACGAGATTATCCCCAAGCTCGGGGTGGATGACCACGGCATCGGCGTCGAGCGCGGTTTCCATGTCGGCCTGCGCGGGCAGCGGCTCCCAGTCGATGATGATTTCGCCGACCGCATCCTCGGCATGGGCAACACTGTCGGCGACCACAGCCACCACCGCTTCGCCCTGCCAGGTGGCGCGATCAAGCGGCAACGGGTATTGCGGCGCGGATTTCATGCCCTTGAGGTGGGCCAGCGTCGCCACCCACGGATCGCACACCTTGGCAAGATCAGCGCCGGTGAAGACCCGCACGACGCCCGGCATCGCGGCAGCAGCCGTGACATTGATGGAACGGATGCGGGCATGCGGGTGCGGCGAGCGCATGAAAGCCGCATGCACGAGGCGCGGCAAGGTCACGTCATCGGTGTAGGTGGCGCGGCCCTGCACCAGCTTGCGCACATTGGGGCGCGGCACCGACCGGCCGATATAGCTGTTGGGCAGGTCTTCGCGCGACAGGCCGACCGACTGGGGTGTCACAGGCTTGTTCATGCGGCCCCTGCCTTCATTGACATGCGCTGGCGCGCAACCTCTTCCACCGCATCGACAATGGCCTGGTAGCCGGTGCAGCGGCAGTAATTGCCCGACAAATGCTCGCGGATGGCGGCGCGGTCGGTGGTGCAGTGGTGATCGAGCAGGTCCGCAGCGGTCATCAGCATGCCGGGCGTGCAAAAACCGCACTGCGCCGCATTGCGCGCCACGAACGCCTCCTGCAGGTCATGGATGGTGCCGCGCTCGCTGAGACCCTCGATGGTCTCGACGGATGCGCCATCGAGGCTGGCGGCCAGCACGAGGCAGCCCCGCACGATGTCGCCATCGACGCGCACGGTGCAGGCCCCGCAGACGCCGTGTTCGCAGCCCGCATGCGATCCGGTCAGGCCCAGATCGATGCGCAGGAAATCGATCAGATGGCAGCGCGGCTCGACCGATCTGGTCACCCGTTCGCCATTCACTGTGAGGCTGACATCAACGCGCATCATGCCGCTGCCCGCCTCTCGCCCGCGAACCCTGCAAGGGCACGGCCTGTCAGAACGCGGCACAGATGCAGCTTCATGGCACCGGGGCCATGCAGGTCATCGGGCGGGTCAAGATCATCTGCGAGCGCAGCCTGCGCCGCGGCGATGGACGATTCAGACAGCGCCTTGCCGATCAGTGCCACTGACGCCGCACGTGCCTGCACTGGCGCTTCGCCGACGCCAAAATAAACCAGCCGCGCGGTGCTCGCCACGCCGTCCGCCACATCGATGCTGCAGGCAATGCCAGCCATGGCATAGTCGCCGCTGCGGCGGGCGATTTCAAGGATGACGGTGTTCTGGCCCGGGCGCTGCTTCGGCACGTCCACAGCCATGATGATCTCGTCGTCGCGCATGGCCGTCTCGTAAAGGCCCAGGAAAAACGTGGTGGCAGGCACCCGCCGCTCGCCCGTTTCAGACGCCAGCACGATCACTGCATCGAGTGCGACAAGGCACGCCGGCAGCTCTGCGGCAGGGTCGGCAAAGGCAATGCTGCCGCCGATGGTGCCGCGGTTGCGGATCGCCGGATGGGCGATCAGCGGCGCGGCCATCCCGAGCAGCGGCGCGTGGGCTGCGATCAGTTCCGAGCGCTCAAGTTCGACATGCCGCGTCAGCGCGCCGATGCGGAGCGTATCGCCATGTGACGCAATCCCCTGCAACTCGGCAAGACGCGAAATGTCGATCAGCGCCGAGGGTTGCGACAGCCGGAAGGCCAGCGTCGCGAGAAGGCTCTGCCCACCGGCAATGACCTTTGCGTCAGGCCCCGCATCAGCCTTTATCTGCCAGAATTCGCGCAGCGTCGTAGCGCGCAGATAGCCAAAGGCTGGCCACTTCATTCCTGGTTGCTCCCCGGCTGGCGACCGCTCCTGTACCGGAGAGTTACGCTTTGTCCACGTGTGAAATTAGAGAGAGACAAGCCGAGGTCAAGCGGTGATATGGGCGCACTCAAAAGTGAAATGAAACCGCATTGACCAGATGGTGTCATCCCCGGCGATGCTGCAGGCATCGGGGCTGACACACCTACCCCTCGATGATCGCCACGGCCCGTGTCCAGCCTGCCGAAGCGCCCGCGATCTTCACCGGAAAGCACGACACCATGAAGCCATGGTCGGGAAGGCTCTCGAGGTTGCTCAGCTTCTCGATGTGGCAGTAGCCGATCTCGCGGCTGGCCTTGTGGCCTTCCCAGATGATCGAGGGGTCGCCCTCTCGGGCAAAGCGCTCGCGCGTGGCCGGGAATGGCGCATCCCAGCTCCAGGCGTCAGTGCCCGCGATACGCACGCCGCGCGAGGTGAGATACAGCGTCGCCTCACGCCCCATGCCGCAGCCCCGGTCGAGATAATCAGGATTGCCATAGGCTCTGCCTGCAGCCGTGTTGACGAGCACGATGTCGAAGGGTTGAAGCACGTGCCCGATGCGGTTGAGTTCGGCCTTCACCTCGTCAGCCGTGCAGACATGCCCGTCCGGCTTTGCACGGAAATCAAGCTTGACGCCCGGCGCAAAGCACCACTCCAGCGGCACCTCGTCGATGGTGATGGCGCGCTCGCCGCCGCTCATCGTCGAGTGGAAGTGATACGGCGCGTCCAGATGCGTGCCGTTATGGGTGGAAAGGCTGATGTTCTCGACCGCCCAGCCTTCGCCATCAGGCAACTGGTCCTCGCGCAGGCCCGGAAACATCGAGGCCACCTGCGCAGCGCTCTGGCGGTGGTCCACATAGTCAATCTGCGGCAGCATCATCGGCGGGTCTGACGCGATGCCGGCCTTCAGTGCCACCGAGATGTCGATGATGCGGCGGGGCATGGCTCAGCTCTGGCTGGTGTAGATCAGCGCCGACGTGTTCTCCTCGGACTGCGCATGCACCGCCGACAGGAGCCTGATCCCGGTGACCACATTCCGGTCAACGCTTTTCGCGTCGGGCCAGTTGATCTCGATCAGGTTGCCAGCCGGATCACGGATGTAGAGCTGGAGCTGCCCGGCGGGCGTCTCGAACAGATGATAGCCATTGAAAGCATCCTGCGCGAAGCAACCCTGCGACTTGGCCCGCAGGTAAACCGCCTCGAAATCATCCACATCAAGCGCGAAATGCGCATACTGGCTCGCTGGCGTGTCGACCTCGAACAGGTGAAGCTGGTTCTCGCCCATCTTCAGCCATTTGACCTTGATGCCAAAATTCGGCGCGGCGATTCGCGTCATGCCGAACATCTCCTCATACCACCTCAGCGACATCTCGAGATCGATGGCGCGCACGCTGACATGATTGAAACGCAGGGCTTTCATGACAGGCTCCGATGTGATGCTTTGGACATTAGGTGGCCAGTTCATGCGCTATGGCAAGAGGGGTTGCGGCAGCGCAATCACCTGAAAACGCAAACGAGCCAGGGGTGTCATCCCCGGCGATCCGCAGGATCGGGAAGGGGATGACACCTTGAGAATGGATCTACGCTCAACGATTGCCATGACGCAGCACACCATCTGGCGTACGCATGCTGCATTGTGCATTGTGCGAGCATGACATCACGCCTCCCAAGCCCGAAAGGCACAGCCGCCATCATCGGCGGCTCCATTGGCGGCCTGTTTGCTGCGTTGCTGCTGCACAGGTCGGGATGGAACGTTGACGTTTTTGAACGCAACACGCGCGAACTGGCCGGACGAGGGGCCGGCATCGTCACCCACCCGGCCCTTCATGCGGCGCTTGCCGCAGCCGGCATCACGCCGGAAGAGGAATTGGGCATCACGGTTGGTGTCAGACGCACTTATGGGCGCGACGGCACGTTGATGGGCGAGCGGCCCTTTCCGCAGACCAACACATCATGGGACCGGCTGTTCCAGCTTCTGCGCGCGGCGATGCCGCAAGGCCGCTACCATCTGGGCAAGTCACTGACCGGCATCACGCAGACGAAATCCGCTGCCACAGCCCATTTCACCGATGGCAGCGACACGGCAGCGGATCTCATCATCGGCGCCGACGGTTTCCGCTCCTCTGTGCGGGCCGCCTTCCTGCCGGATGTCACGCCAGCCTATGCCGGTTACGTCGCCTGGCGCGGGCTGGTGGATGAGAGCGCCATGTCGCCCGAGACGCACGGGGCTCTGTTCGGCAGTTTCAGCTTCTGCCTGCCTCCGGGCGAGCAGATGCTGGGCTATCCCGTGGCCGGT
This sequence comes from Allobosea sp., assembly GCA_031375185.1. Classification (GTDB taxonomy): domain Bacteria; phylum Pseudomonadota; class Alphaproteobacteria; order Rhizobiales; family Beijerinckiaceae; genus Allobosea. Next base: position 9,510 of record JANMHN010000339.1, read on the forward strand.
CCCGGGCATGATCTGAGGCCCGGCCACAGGCGCTTCAACTTCGTCTGGTACAGGCCGGCCGCCGAAGGCGCTGATCTGAACCGGCTGCTCACGGACGAGACAGGCATCTTGCATGATGTCTCGATCCCGCCGCCGCTCATCGCAAGGGCCGTGATCGACGAGATGCGTGCCGCCTCGCAGGCGAGCCTCGCCCCGTGTTTCGCCGAGGCCGTCGCGCTGACCGCGGCGCCGTTTGTCCAGCCAATCTATGACCTGACCGTTCCGCGCATGACCGAGGGCCGCGTGGCCATCATCGGCGATGCGGCCTTCGTGGCCAGGCCCCATGTCGGCGCAGGCGTGACCAAGGCTGCCGAAGATGCCGTCGCGCTGGCGGCGGCGCTGTCTGCCCATCCGGACATGGCGGCAGCTCTCGAAGCCTTCGATGCGAACCGCACGGCCATCGGCCACCGCATCATCACCCGCGCGCGGCATCTGGGTGCCTACATGCAGGCGCAGGTGCTGACGAAAGCCGAACAGGTGGCTGCCAGCAAGCACCGTTCCGCTGAAGCCGTGATGCAGGAAACCGCCTCACTTGCTTTTCTTGATGCGTGAACCACGAACGAGCCATGCACGATGACAACAGATGAAGCCTCCGGACCTGAAGACCTGGCCTATTTCAGCGAGGAACACTCCGCCGAGGTGGTCAATGCCCGCATCGACGCCAGGCTGGCAGATCCGCGCCTTGCCAGCGTCATCGCCAGCCTGACACGGCATCTGCACGCCTTCATCAAGGAGGTCGAACCCAGCCATGAGGAATGGTTGGCCGGGATCAGGTTTCTGACCGAGACAGGGCACATGAGCACCGAATGGCGGCAGGAGTTCATCCTGCTCTCCGATGTGCTCGGCGTCTCCATGCTGGTGGACGCCGTCAACAGCAGGCGGCCATCCGGTGCGACCGAGAACACCATCCTCGGGCCATTCTATGTCAAGAACCCGCCGACCCTGCCGCCTGGCTCGAGCATCTGCAAGGATGGCAAGGGCGAGCCATGCCTCGTGCGCGGCACGGTGTGCGACACATCCGGGGTGCCCATTGCAGGCGCGCTCGTCGATGTCTGGCAGACCAACGACGACGGTTTTTACGATGTGCAGCAAAAGGACGTGCAGCCCGACATGAACATGCGCGGAGCCTTCCTCACAGATGCGGAGGGGCGCTACAGCTTCCGCACCGCGAAACCGCGTCACTATCCCATTCCGGCTGATGGCCCTGTCGGCAAGCTGCTCGGCCAGCTTGGCCGCCACCCGAACCGGGCCGCCCACATCCACGCCATCGTGTCGGCGGAGGGCTTTGGCACAGTGATCACCCACATCTTCGAGCCGGGCTGTCCTTACCTGCGGGAGGATGCCGTGTTTGGCGTGAAGCAGAGCCTGATCGGCACCTTCGTCCGCCATGAGGACAAGGCCCTCGCTGCTGCCAACGGCTTCGGCGGGGCGGATGTCTGGTGGGATGTCGAGGTCGATTTCGTTCTGGCGCCATCGACCGGCAAGACCGCCATGATCCATCAGGTATAGAGCATGCTGCGAAAAAGTGGCAACGGTTTTTCGCTTGAAGCATGCTCTAAGCTATTATGATCGATCAAGTTATCTGCGTTCAAACGATTCCGTTTGAACGCAGCTTGATCTACCGGGCCGGATCAGCTTTCGGCGAGCGTCAGCACCGTCTCCAGCATCACCTTGATGGCGGTCCCGGCATCCGCCTCGGTCATGTTCTCGAGGGGCGAATGGCTGATGCCCCTTTCGTTGCGCACGAACAGCATCGCGGCTGGAAAGCGGCTCGCCATCGTCAGCGCATCATGGGCCGCGCCGGACGGAATGCGCCGCGCAGCCAGATTGGCACCTGTCCGGGCAATGCCGCGCTCCAGCGCAGCCTGCAGGCCTGACGCCATCGGCGTGGCACTGAGGCGCGAATACCGCTCGAACCTGACGGTGACGCCGCGCCGGGCAGCGATGGCGCTGAACGCGGCCTCGACCAACTGGTCTATGACCTTGACGGTAGCATCCGAGGGCGCACGAAAATCAACGGTGAAGGACACCGCTCCCGGCACCACATTGGTCGCGCCAGGCTCTGGACGGAACACCCCAACGGTGCCGACCGCATCGGGCTGGTCCTTCACGATCGATTCCAGCGCCAGCGCCATCTCGGCGGAGGCGGCAAGCGCATCCTTGCGCAGGTTCATCGGCACGGTGCCGGCATGGCCGGCTTCGCCCGTCACACGGACACGCGCCCGCATCTGCGCATTGATCGCTGTGACGATGCCGACGACTTCGTCATGCGCCTCGAGAACCGGACCTTGCTCGATATGCAGCTCCAGGTAGCCCGCGACAGAGCCATCAGGCCGTTTCAACGCAGCCAGACCTTCAGGATCACCGCCGAAATCGGCAAGGGCCCGCCGCACACTCACCCCGTCCGCATCGCAGGCGTCAAGCCATGCCGGTTCATAACCTGACGACAGCGCGGCGGAGGTGGACAGATTGGTCGGGAAGCGCACATTCTCCTCGTCGCCAAAGGCGAGCACCTCAAGGGCGAACGGCATCGTAGCCATCCGGTTCCTCAGCGCGTCAGCTATCAGCAGTCCCGCCACAACGCCCAGATTGCCATCGTAAGCCCCGGCATCCTTCACCGTGTCGATGTGCGAGCCGATGATGATGGCCGGCAGTCCGGGCGTGCGGCCCTCGATGCGCCCCTGCACCGAGCCTGCCGCGTCGATGTGCGCCCTGAGTCCTGCCTCGCCCATCAGGCCAAGCACATGCGCCGCAGCCTGCCTGTGCGCAGGCGAAAGATAGAGCCGGGTCAGCTTTCCCGGCTCGTCCGTGAAACGGTTGAGGTCAGCCAGCATGGCAAAGGCGCGCTGGCCAAGCTGGGAAGCGGAGGGCAAATCAGTCATGCCGCACACCTAGAGCATGCTGCGCAAAAGTGGAAACCGGTTTTGCGTCACAGCATGCGACGAAACAAGGGTTTGGAGCTACGTTGCGTTTCCATGGAAACGCAACGTGCTTTAGCGGGTTTTCACCTGATCCCAAAGAGGCAGATTGACAAGGAACGCAACGGTTGCACACATTGGTCACACAGACACACTCACTTCGCGTTCTGGAACGCCGTGCGGCTGAACACCGTGCGCAGCATGATCATCATGTCGAGCCAGACATTCCAGTTGTCGATGTACCACAGGTCATAGCTCACCCGCCGGGCCATCTTCTCGTCGGTGTCCGTCTCGCCGCGCAGGCCATGCACCTGGGCCCAGCCGGTGATGCCGGGCCTGACATTGTGGCGGCGGGCATAAAGGCCGATCTTCTGCTCATATTCGCGGTCATGGGCGAGTGCATGCGGCCGCGGCCCCACCAGCGACATCTGGCCGAGCAGCACATTCACGAGTTGCGGCAGTTCATCCACGTTGTAGCGCCTGAGCCAGGCGCCGATGCGGGTGATGCGTGGGTCATTCCGGGTGGCCTGCTGCACGATGTCGCCATCATCCATGCTGCTCATGGTGCGGAACTTGATGATCCGGAAAGGTTCCTGGTTGAATCCGAACCGGCGCTGGAGGAAGAAAACCGGCCCCTTGCTGTCACACTTGATCAGGATGGCGACGAGGGCGAACAGCGGCAGCAGCAGGATCGTGAGAACCGCAGCCACGCTGAAGTCGAACACGCGCTTGGTCACGATTTCGGGCACGGACAGCGCAGGGGGGGTCAGTTCCAGGCTTGCAATCGAGCCCGTGCGGATGATCCGCGGATTGTCGAAACGGTCCATGATCTTTTCAGGCGCCAGATTGATGGAGACAGGCACGGTCATGAACGCATCGACGCAGCGCTCGATGGTGGCGCGTTCTGACCAGGGGATCGCCATGAAGACCCCGTCAGGCTTGATCTGGCGGGCGCGGCTGACAGCATGGGCAAGGTCGTTCGTCAGCAGATGTTCGCGGTCCTGCGCGGAGGCCGTGGCAGGCAATTCGCCCAGCAGCACCATTTCCTCGATCATCAACCCGGTGTTCCAGGGCTGATGGCGGGTCATGAAAGACGTAACCTCGGATTGATAGCCGATCAGCAGCACGCGCTGGGCCGAAATGCGGCCGGTCTTGCTGGCGATCGAGATCATCTTCACCACCCACCAGCGCACCAGCGTGATCAGCGGAATGCCGGTGAGATATGTGAGGATCACCACGCCGCGCGAGTGGCTGTCCCCCACCTTGGCCAGGAACCCGATGGCAATGAACGCGACGATGGTGACGTTCCAGACATTGAAGGCCTCGACCATCTGGCCCTTGGAGGCCAGGTAGCGTGTCAGCCGGTAGCGCCGCTGGAGAAGGTTCGTGAACACGAAGATGCAGCCAAGGAATACCGCCAGTTCAGCGGTCAATTCGAAGACCCCTGCATGCTGATAAACAGCCAGATGATAGCACACGCTCGCCACCGTCACGATGGCCAGCACCGCAACGAAATCGACCAGGGCGGTTGTCAGCCCGATGAGGGAGCGCCATGCCTTTGTGTTGCGCTCGCCTGCAAGAAATTTCAGTGACTGCGGAACCTGCACGATTTTCATATAAAATCCTGGACCGGTGAAACCGGCCCACCCCCCGATGAGTACGGTCTTCATGTGCCGAGCCGGAGCAGGACTGCGTCCGGCTCAACTCACTGTGAAAGCCGTTGCACAGGACGTGCCGTTTCATTTCGGCACATCTTTCGAGCAAGGAAAGCAGGGATGCTTAACGACAGATGACAGCTCACATGAAGTCGCCTCAAACAACCAATGCCTCTGATCGCGATATTCATCATGCGGACACATATCGCTTGACGCTGAAAAGATGCCGGGGGCACATCGGTTTGGACTGAAGGCCTCTGATCAACTTGCGATCTCTGCCTGAGTTTCGATGAATTCTGTAAAAGTCGCCAAAATTGGCGTTTGACCCCACCTGTCTGGAGTTTGCGTGTCGATCATCGTCATCTTGAACGGCGTCAAATCCCAGCAGGGACTGGCTGTCCTGCAGGTCGGGCATGTTCGGATCGCATCACTTGCGCAGACGGAAGCCATCGCCCGGCTGGATACGCATCTGGCAAGGGACGAGCATCTGAAACTTGCTTTCGCCAACAGCCATGTTGTCAATGTTGCCACCGGAGACCCTCTTTACAGGGCGGCGCTGGACGAATTCCTCGTGCTGCCGGACGGTATCGGCGTTGATCTGGGAGCCCGCATCCTCCATGGCGTCCCGTTTTGCGACAATCTGAATGGCACTGATTTCGTTCCTGCGCTGCTGAGTGCCATCAAGCCGTCCATGAAGGTTGGACTTTACGGCGCACGCCCGGGCGTCGCGGACCGTGCCTGCCTGGCCTTTGCAAGCCTGGCCCCCCATCACAGCTACCATGTCTTCGGACACGGATTTCAGGATGCGGCGGAAGAGGCGGCCATGCTGGACAAACTGGAGGCGGACAAACCCGACCTCCTGCTGGTGGCCCTCGGCAATCCCAGGCAGGAGATGTGGATCGCCAGCAGGGTTGACGCGCGCCATTGCACGATTGCCGCCGGTGTCGGTGCCTTGTTCGACTTCATGGCTGGTGAGGTGCCTCGCGCGCCGCTCTGGCTGCGCCAACTCAAGCTGGAATGGCTGTTCCGTCTCATCAATGAGCCACGCCGTCTGTGGCGCAGGTACATTCTCGGCAACCCGCGCTTCGTGATAAGGGTCCTGCGCCAGAGAATGACAGGCAGGCCATGACCGGGACGAGCCACGCACTGCTGACACCGAGCTTTCGAGGCGATCTTGATCGCTGCCGCCTGCTGTGCGCCAGCATCGACCGTTTTGTGACGGGTGCGAACGTTCACTATCTGCTGGTCGATGACCGTGATGTGCCCCTGTTCAGGCCCTTTGAAAGCGCCACGCGCCGGATCATTGCCGAAGGCGATCTGCTACCGTCATGGCTGCGCTCCTGGCCGGATCCGCTGTCGCGCGGCAAGCGGCGTGTGTGGACAGGGCCGGGCGCACTCGCGCGGGGGGTCATGCCGCTGCGCGGCTGGCACATCCAGCAGCTTCTGAAGATGACCGCACCCACCGTGATCGATGAGGACGTGCTGCTCTATGCGGATTCTGACGTGGTGTTCCTCAAGCCTTTCGACATGCACCAGTTGGTCGATCAGGGGCGTGTCAGGCTGTTTCGCAAACCGGGCGGGGTCCGGCCCGACATGGCCAACCATGTGAAGTGGGCCCACGGCGCCGCCAGCATCCTCGGACTGCCACAACCGCCCCTCCCGGCCCACGACTACATCACCAATCTGGTGTGCTGGACCAATGCCAACGCCCGGCATCTGCTCAAGCATATCGAGGCTGTGTCGGGCCGAAACTGGATTTCGGCTGTCACGGCCGGACGCGGCTTCTCGGAATGGATGATCTACGGCCAGTTTGTCAGCGATGTGCTGGGTGAACGCTCCGGGCACCTGGCCACAGACAGCGAACTGGTGAGAACCTGGTGGTTCTCGCATGAGGTCAACCGTGACATCCTGGCACCCGGCGCACTGGTGATGGAACAGGACGAGGTGGCATTGGGCGTGCAGTCCTTCATCGGCATGTCGATGGACAGCCTGTGGGACGTCTTCAGGCATCATGCCGCACAGACCTGATGGCGGTGTAGGTTGCCGTGGCGGACAGCCCGTAAAGGATCACGAAGATGCCGTTGAGCCAGATGGCCCAGCCCAGTTCACCGCCCGCAAGCTGGATGGCCAGCCAGATCAGCAGCGCCTTGAACACGGCGATGGTTCCAAGCAACAGCGCACGCAGTTCCGTCCGCTGCAGGCCATAGAGCAACTCGGCATGATACTCGATCAGGTTGCGGAAGGCCGGAACCGCGATCAGCAACGGAAAAAGGGCCGCCGCGCTGCCGATGTTGCGACCCAGCAGGTCAGGGCTGATCCAGAGCAGGCCGGCCAGGCCCGCGAGGGAGGCAACCGACACGATCCCGATGCCGAATTCCGTCAGCATCATCCGCCCCGGCTGGAAGGCGACGCCGCGCCGCGTCATCACATCCTGCATCGCCAACTGGTTGAAGACCCGCACCGGCATGGCCGTGATGTCGATGATCCGCATGGCAATGGCATAAAGACCCGCGATGCGAGGCCCGGCAGCTGCCAGGACAACGGCCTTGTCCAGTTCCGCCTGCAGGTAGAACACGATGTCCGCCGCAGCGGCTGAGATGGCATCGGATGTGCGCGCCAGATACAGACCGGGCCGCCAGCGCAAACGCGCGCGGGGTGCGAACACCGTCCACGCCAGAAGGGCGGCGGCCAGGTTCGCCGCCATGTAGAACCAGGCCCAATCCGTCAGCGAGGTGTGTCCCGCCCACCAGAAGGCGAGCGCGGCGACTGTCCGGATAAGGGAGCCTGCCAGCACCAGCACGGAGGCCCTGCCAAACTGGCGCAGGCCATTGTTGATGATCGACACCACCTCCAGCATGCGCCAGCCTGCAACCTCCGCCGCGATGATCAGCGCGAAGGCCAGAAGAGGCATCCCGGTGAAGAGCGCGGCATGGACGCACCAGGCCATCGTGGCCACCACGGGCAGCGACACCACGAAAAGGAGCAGGAAGCCCGCCAGATAGGTTCCTGTCAGGTGCGGCTTGACGGTGGCGGCGCGAAACAGCGGCGAGATGAACCCGAAGCCAGCAACGCGTGACAAGATCACGCCAAGCGCCGAACTGGTCGCGAACAGGCCGAAATCAGGCAAGCTCAGGACATTGGCGGCCACCAGGAAATAGGCAAGCGCGATCGCCAGGCGGCCCACGGACCCGCTGGCCAGCTTCAGGTAATCTGCGGCGAAGGCTTTGCTGACCATGCGTGCCAGGCCCTGTGATACAAATGACGGACAGGCCACCTCCGGCGCACGCATCCGGCGATGCGGGTGCCGAATCTGGAGCGGGTCGATTTACCTCAAACAGAAGAATGGGCTGACAAGTGTTGAAACACAGCTAAAACGACACGCGTCAGATCTTGTCTATCGAGATCAGCCGGGATTGGTCCAAAGAGGTTTCATGAGATCCTCGCGCCGGAGTTTCATGCTGGGTGCAACAGCGTCTGTCGTGACGGCGTCTGTCGTGGCCGCACGCGCGGCGGCGCAGACAGCCAGGCGCGAGCTTATTCCCTTCGGCGCAGCTGTGATGATCTCGGACTTCCAGTCGGATGCCGCCTTGCGCGACCAGCTTGTGAAGCTATGCGACATCATAGTGCCCATGAACGAGCTGAAATGGGAATGGCTGCGTCAGGACCGTGCGGGCTACCGTTTCGAACAGGCCGACGAGATCATTGCCTTCGCACGCAAACACAACAAACACACCCATGGCCATGCCTTTCTCTGGGGCGAGGCACTTCCGCCATGGGCGAAGCAGCTCACAGATGCGCGTGAGGCCGAGCGCGAGCTTGTGAAGCATATCGAGACGGTGGCCGCGAAATATGCCGGCATCATCCCGACCTGGGACGTGGTCAACGAGGTCATCGCCAGCACGCCGACCCCGGACGCGCCCTATCGCGACTCGGTCTGGTTCCGCCTACTTGGTCCGCGCCTTGTCGATCTCGCCTTTCAGACCGCGGCGAGGGCGGATCCTGCCGCCAAGCTGGTTCTGAACGATTACGCGCTGGAAGCGGTGGAGGAACGCACGCCCGAGCGCAGGCGGCAGGTGCTGAGACTGGTTCGGCACCTGCAGGATCGGAACATCCCGATCCACCAGATCGGCTTTCAGGCACATCTGTATGGCGAGAAAACCATCGACCAGCGCGGATTGACCGCCTTCTGCCGCGAACTTGGCCGCCTCGGCGTGGGCGTGCGCGTTTCGGAACTGGATGTGATCGACTGGAAGCTGCCGGGCAACATCGAGCAGCGTGACAAGATGGCCGCCGACACGACCACAGCTTTTCTGGGTGCCATGATCGAGGGCCAGAGGCCGGAGGCGATCATCACATGGGGTCTCAGCGACCGCTCGACCTGGGTGAACGACACGTTCAAACGGCAGGACCGGCTGAAAGCCCGCCCCTTGCCGCTGGATGCGGACTATCGGCCCAAGCCGATGCTGGCAGCCATCCAGGCTGCACGCACGCTGGCTCCATCCGGCAAATGAGAAAAAGGCTGACAGGCACTGTTTGCCCCGAAACGGCACAGTTTTGGCGGCACCAAACCTGCAACAACCTGCCCTGACGCTCTGCGAAAGCGGAAAGAGGCTCCGCCTGCGACACAGATCGTCAGAAACTGGAACGGCGACGGCATGTTTGCGATCGATACTGACAACACCCGAGACCCGAAAGGGCCAGCGCGCGGCAGGACAAACGGCCAGACGCGCAGTCAGGCTCGGGCTGACGGCGAGCAGATGCAGGCCATGGCAACTGGCAACCCTCTTGGGAGTGCCATCGCAACCTTGCGCCGCTACTTTGTCTCCATCCTTGCATGCGCGCTGCTCGGCCTGTTGATTGGCATCGGGCTGGCGCTGCTGACGCCTGACCGTTTCGCCGCCACCACGCAGATGCTGATCGATCCGCGTGACCTGCGAATCCTTCAGAACGAACTGTCACCCCAGACCACCAGCAATGACGCCGCCGTCAGCTATCTTGAAAGCCAGGCTCGGGTGATCGCCTCAGATGGCATCAAGCGCAAGGTGATCGAGCGGCTGGGCCTGGCGGGAGATCCTGACTTTGGCGGCCCCGGCATCGGCCTGGCCCAGCGCATCGGCCTGCCCGCATCCCTGACGCGCGATGCCCGCGATCCGGTCCTGCTCGCTCTCGCGGCCATGGACAAGCAGATCTTCGTTCGCCGCAGCGAGCGCACATATGTCATCGACATCACCAGCATCACCGGCAACGGCGAAAAGTCTGCCCGCATTGCCAACATGATGGCCGAAATCTATCTTGAGGATCAGGCCTCGGTTCGCTCCGAAACGGCACAGCGCACCTCCAACGCCCTGACGGGCCGCCTTAGCGAATTGCGCGAGCGTGTGCGTCTGGCGGAGGACAAGGTCGAGAAGTACCGCGCCGCCAACAATCTGGTCGGCACCGGCGGCAAGCTCGTCACCGAAGACACACTGAGCGTCAGCAACACCCAGCTCAGCCAGGCCCGCGCCCGCACGCTGGATGCCCAGGCCAAATATGATCAGACACGCACTGTGCGGCCCAGCAGTGTCGAAGCGGGCGCGACACCGGAGGCGTTGCAATCCCCGGCCATCGCCAGCTTCCGCGCGCAGCTTGGGACAGCACTGACCCGCGAGGCTGATGCACTGGTGCTCTATGGCGCACAGCACCCGCAGTTGCTGTCGGCACAGGCCCAGGTACGTGACGCGCGCCGCCAGATCGCCGAGGAACTGGCCCGCACGGTCCAGGCCTCGCGCGCCGAACTCGACCGTGCGCGCGCTGCGGAAACCGCCATCGGCCAGCAGGTCGAGCGCCTGAAGCGCGAGACACTGTCAACCGGACAAGCCGCAGTGCAGTTGCGCGAACTCGAGCGGGAAGCGGATGCCAACCGTCAGGTCTATCAGGCCTTCTTGCTGCGTGCCCGCGAAACGGGCGAACAGACCAGCGTTGACACCACCAATGCCCGCATCATCACCTCAGCGACAGCACCTCTGGAAAAACTGGGTCCGAATCGCAAGCTCTACGCCGTGCTGGGTCTCCTTGGCGGGCTTGGGCTGGGGCTTGGCCTTGCCATCGCCCGCAGCCTGCTGGGCGCGCAACGTGATGGTCAGGACCCTGGCGGCTTTCAGATGCAGGCATCTCCCGAGGAACCCCTCATGACAGCAGGAACATCACGGCGTTTTGCAGGCATAGGGCCCGACCCGTCAGCCAGCGCATCTGCCACGCGAGAACCCGGCCATGCCCGCAATGTCGTGGTGCCGCTCCAGAAGGGCGATGCCGGGCCTGCACAGAAAACAGCGAATGCCCGCTGGCGTGGTTTTGGTGCCAAAAGCCCGTCCGCACAGTCCGAATCCGTGCCCGATCCTGTACTGACCGTGCAGCTTCCACTGATCAAGGGCGGCAAATGGCGGTCTGCAAGCCGTCCGGAGACATCGGCCTTCCACGGCACGGGCCTGCTGACCGACGCCTGGGATGATCCGCGCTCGGTACTTGGCACGGCGATCATGCAGATCCGCGACAGGCTTGTGGTGCAGGAAACCGCAGGCACAAACCGCAAGGTCGCCGTCATCGGCCTTGGCCCTGGAGCCGGCACGTCTCTGGTCTCGCTCAATCTCGCATTGGCCAGCGCCCGCGAGAAGGCGACTCCTGTTCTGATCGACCTTGCTTCAGGCCCCTCATCCCTCAGCGCCAGTTTTGCCGCAGATGCGGAACTGGGTGCGGAAGACGTGATCAGTGGGGCGGTCGGGCTGATCCGTGCCGCCTTGCAGGATGACGAGACGGGCACCTTTTTCCTGCCACGCCCCGCCAACCGTGATCGCAAGCCGGCACCTTCAGCCGCAACACTGGCATCGGGCCTGTTTGGACAAACCCGGCGCTTCGACAGCATCATCGTCGATGCGGGCGCGATCACAGATGGCGCATTGCCCTACATGCTGGCAGAACTGGCCGACGACATCGTCATCGTCGCGCCTGCCGCGCTTGAGGCAGGTGCTGCAAGACGTCTGATCGTGCGGGCACTTGGCCGCGATGGCGACAAGGTGCGTGTCGTGGTCTTCAACGCCATGTCACCGAACGACTAACAGAACGGGTGAAGATGCTGGCCGCAATCACAGACCAGAATGCGGCACGCATCCGGGGCACGATCTTCGTCGCCGCTCTCCTGCTGGTCTGGATTTCGACAAGTCCGTTCCGCGCGACGGCAGCTGGCGAGACGGAAATGGCCAGCAATGTCATCAACCAGCTCTCGTTCCTCGCGATGGGAGCTGCGGCCCTGGCTACGCTCGCTCTTGTCGATATCCGTGTCCTGAAGGCCTATGCCAACCCGCTCTATGCGCTGATGCTGGGGTGGCTGACCATCACCATGCTGCTGTCCGCGAATTTCGACGTGTCGCTCAGGGCCTATTTGTTCACCATGGTGGTGATCGTGATCGCAGGCTGCATTATGGTCTTGCCGCGGACCGAACGGGATTTCGCGGAGCTTCTCGGGGGCGCGGCACTGCTGGTGGTTGTGGTCTGCTATGCGGGCCTCGTGCTGTACCCGGACATCGCCATCCACACCTCCGGCGACATCCGCGAACCGGAGCATGCCGGATCATGGCGCGGGTTGTTCGACCACAAGAACATCACCGGCGCGATGATGGCGATCTTCCTGATGATCGGGCTTTACGTGGCGCAGGCCCGCTCAGCCTGGATCGGCTGGACGCTTGCGGTGTTGGCCGCGATCTTCCTGTTCTTCACCAAATCGAAAACCGCCATGGCGCTGGGGCCGATGGTGTTCGGGCTGACATTCCTTGCGGCAAGGGTGCGCTCGGGCTGGCTGCGCGGGCTGCTTGTCATCCTGCCTCTGGTGGTGATCATGGCGCTGACCTTCGGAACGGTGATCTCGCCGGAACTGAAGGACATCCTCGACATGATTTCGCCAGGCCAGACCTACACGGGCCGGATCGAATTGTGGGATTTCGCCCTTGACCTGCTGAACGAGCGGCGCTTCACCGGCTATGGGCTCGAAGGTTTCTGGGGGTCTGACAGGGTCAAGTTTGCCGAAGGGCGCACCGATGATGTCGGCTTTGCGCAGGGCATGATGCACGCCCATAACGGCTATGTGGATGCAGCCATCACCATGGGCATCCCCGGTTTCGTGCTGGTGATCCTCACCTTCGTGCTGTTGCCGTTCCGTGACTGGGTCATGGTCAGGCATTCCCTGAGCAACGACCGCATGGCGCTGCTGTTTGCGCGCATCTGGCTTCTGGCCCTCTACAGCGCCTGCCTGGAAAGTTTCTTCTTCCGCCGGGCTGATCCTGTCTGGTTCGCCATGCTGCTGGCCGTACTGGGACTGCGGCTGCTTGCCAACTGGCGGGTGCGGCAGGCCTGACATCACCAGACATGTCACAGCCTGAACCTGCGGCTGGCGGTACGCGAGGTCCGGGCCAGCCCGTGTTCGGTCTTGTTCCACCGGTTCGGGGCCCTGACATATTCGACCATGGCCATCCAGGCGGCTGCCGAGACCAGCAGGTAGTAGACAGGTGCAAGCGGCAGCCAGGGCCAGAGATCCTTGAGGCCCCTGTGCCGCGCACCCAGCACAAGCGGCGCGATCATGGCCAGTATGCCGGCCATGAACAGTGTCAGCCACAGCGTGATGAGCAGGACAGCGCCCGCTGATGACGGTGCCGGCATCCCGTCAATGATCAGGACAACTGCCGTGGCGAACACGAACAACGGATAGCCCAGGGCACTGAGCAGTGTTCCGGCGCAAAGCGACAACAGCGCAAAGCCTTTGGCAAACCCGGTTTCACGCAACATCAGGTGCGGTGTCCGCATGTGCGTCACGAGCGTCTGGACAAAGCCCTTCATCCAGCGGACACGCTGCCTGAACCAGACCCGCACCTGGGCAGGCCCCTCCTCCAGCGTGTCGGACGGCAGATCCATGATGCGGTAGCCGCAGCGGGTCAGGCGGAACGACAGATCAGCGTCTTCCGTCACGTTCCAGGCATCCCAGCCACCGACCTTGCGCATCACATGGGTGCGGAAATGGTTGCTGGTCCCACCAAGAAGAATGGGAAGGCCCACCCTGATCAGGCCCGCATTCACGATGTCGAACAGCCCGGCATACTCGAGAGCGAAGAACCTTGACAGGAAACTGTCATCGACATTGTCGATCACCAGCCTGCCCTGCAGGCAGGCGACATTGGCGGGCAGGCGGTGAAACAGGTTTGCGGCCAGACGGAGCTGGCGTCGGTCAGGCCTGTCTTCGGCGTCGAAGACCGCGACAAGATCACCGCGTGCCTGCAGAAGTCCGATGTTGAGAGCGCGCGGCTTGGTTTGTGGCAAGCCGCCAGGCACGAGCAAAACGCGGATATGGGATGGCAGTACAAGCGCTGAGAGCTCTGTGGCCGTTGACGCATCGTGTTCCTCGACGAGGATGATGATGTCCAGCTTGGCGTGAGGATAGTCCAGCGCCACCAGAGATTGCACCAGTTGCGGCACGACCGACGCCTCGCGGAACAAAGGCACCAGAACCGTGTAGAACGGAAGTTGCTGGTCCGTCAGCCGGAGCACGGTCGGCGCTGGCACGCCCCAACTGTCGATGGTGGCCCCCAGGCGGATGAGCACAAGCCCGTAGAACAGCGGCATGGTGATGATGGCCAGCACGAACAGCGCGATGTCGGGTGCGAACCACAGCAGAACCAGCATGATGGCCATGCTGACGACGACAAGCGCACCCTGCCCTTTCGTGAGGCCCTGTCGTGCGGACTGCCCCGGCCTGGCATCAGGCAGGTAATGGGCGGCGTGATGAAGGATGGCGTGACGGCAATGGGCGTCCAGCATGGCCCGGAACGACGCTGGCGGCATGACGGCGATATCCGCTCGACCGGAGAGCTGGTGTCGGAGCAGGATGTCGCGGCCTGCAGCATCCGGAGAAATAGCAAGCCTGAAGCCGCAAAGCGCCTCGTCGAGTGCGACGATCCCTGCAGCCAGTGCCTGTTGGTAAGGCACACCGGCAACGGGCGTGAGGCCCTGTTCGCGGTAGGCAAGGTCAAGGCTTGCAGCAATCTGCCGGAATTCCGATGCGCGGGGGTCAGGTGCATGCGCCTTTGTGGCGGGGTGGTCCGTACCAGTCACGATCTGCAACGCAAATGCCCATGAAGAGCACAACGCCAGACATGCCCCAAAAAAAAATTAAACGACGCGAAGTCGGTCTGGCAAGCTCAATCTGGGATGGTCAATCAGGAATGATCTGAATTTCATTCGATCCTTCGCTGATCTGTCGCGCGGTGCAAGATCAGATCGCGGCCAGTCCAGCCGTGATCGCGAGGGCAAGCGCCTGGCGTTGCGCGGTCATGAAGACTGAGCCGTCAACCCGCGTGATGTCCCCCGCCTGCACGGCGTCGACATGGCTCGCCAGCAGCCGTGCAAACGTGGCGGCGTCGTCTGCAATCCCGAGATTGGGCGGCCACTGGCCCAAGCCGCGCATCGAGAGGGATGTGGCAACCGCAGGCAGGCCAAGCTGCAGCGCCTCGATGGTCTTGAGCTGCACGCCTGTGCCCGCACGGCTGGTGAGCGCGACAACAGCGCAGCCTGTCAGGAAACCCGCGGCGTCCGCCACCTTGCCAAGCAGGGTGACCTGCGCAGGAACCACGAGCCCCTCCGGGGTCCGGCCGGCGACAGCGATGCGCAGATGAGGCGGCAGATGCGGCACGACCTCCGACAGGAACCAGGTGAGTCCCAGAAGATTTGGCTCCCATGTCCAGGTTCCGATCAGCCCGACATCGTAGACCACTGGCCCGTCACCTGAACCCGGAACAGTCGCACTGGTCGAGACCAGCGGCAAGACCGCTGATGTGACCAAGGCGTCGGTGCCGAGCATCTGCCGGTCCTCTTCAGCCAGACACCAGACGAAGCGGCTGGAACGGACCAGACGGTCCTCGATGGTGCGCAGCTTTCGTGCCTCGCGCGCATACAGCCTTCGAAGCGTGGGGTGCGCACTTCTGGCGGCGTTCTGCGCAGCGGACACATGCTCGATATTGTGCTCGACCAGAAGCGTGGGCGCCAGCTTTGACAAGGCCGGAAAGGCCCCTGCCATGGTGACGGAGTTCAGGACAACCGCATCGAAGGGACCATGCACGGCGACAGCCTCCACGACACGGCCACGGCCCTTGAGCCAGAGTTTGGCGCAGGCCACGGGCAACCCGGATGCCAGCGCTGCGGCCAGCCATTTCGCCTTGAGCAAACGGCTCGCGACATGGTTTTCAATGACCATCCGGCCCAACAGCACCAGATCGCCATCAGGCCGTACATCGTCATCAGGGCGCGCAAAACCAAAGACCGTCACCTGATGCCCGAGAGAGCGCAATACGTCGATAATCGCGACATTCGCGATTTCGAAGCCCGTGTCGGGCTTCAGGACTGGCACCAGCGAGGTGACGAAAGCGAGTTTCACGGAACATCCTGCAAACGCCCCGGCGCTGTCTGCCAAGGAGTGTTTCCGGCTGTCAGGACAGGGTTTGGGCCATGCGGTCAAGTTTTCGTCACACAGACAGTAAATGCGCCGCTTTTTGCCGTCCGGTCCAGACTTGTTTAAGGCGCATCATGTTATCCCGCGCCTGTTCTGCTTGATGAACGGGGACGGGAATGGCTGCTTCCAACTACGTGGAGATCGTGGCGATGAGCAGCCCTCCGCTGCTGCCAGACACGCGCGCCGTCGTCTGCGTGCCGACCTACAGACGGCCGGACCTTCTCGCCCGGACCCTTGCCTCGCTCACGGCACAGCAAACCGTCTGGCCGTTCAGCATCGTGATCGTCGACAACGATGGCCAGGGGCGTGACGGCGCACGGTTCGCGCAGGGCCTGCTGGAGCGCGGTGATTTTCATGGTGCCGTGCTGGTCGAGCCAAGGCAGGGAAACTGCAAGGCTTACAACGCCGCCTGGAGCTTCGTGCGCCACCAAATGCCGGACGTGCCGTATGTCTGCGGCATCGACGATGACGAGGAAGCCGCACCCGGCTGGCTCTCAGCCCTCGTTGGCTGCTGCGAGCGGACGGATGCGGGCATTGTGGGCGGGCCGGTCACGCCGGTCTTTCCCGACCAGAAGCTCGATTACCTGAAGCAGCATCCGGTCTTCCGGTCACATTACGACGCTGACGGCCCGATCCCGCAGCTCTATTCCAGCGCCAATTACCTGATCCGCGCCAGCGTGCTGGACCAGATGGGCTACCCGTATCTGGACGAGGCCTTCGACTACAAGGGCGGTGGCGACACGGATTTCTTCACCCGCGCAAGGGCGATGGGAGCCCGCTTTCACTGGTGCATGCAGGCCGCGATGACCGAGACCATGCCGCAGCGCCGCACCGAACCAAGCTGGATACATGCGCGCGCACTCCGCAACGGCATGATTTCGGCACTGATTGCCCACAAGGCAGATCCGGGGCCGGCGGGACGCATCAGGACCGTGGCCAAATCACTGGTCCTGCTCGCCGTCTCGCCCCTGCGTGGCGCAGTGGACTTTGCCCGCACAGGTTCGCCACTGATCGCGATCTACCATGCGCAAGTGGCGCTGGGGCGTCTTGGCGCGGAGTTTGGCCTCAACATCGAGCAATACCGCAACCCCGAGAAGAACTGAGCTGTTCTTGCTGCATGAAGAGCGGCAGCGCCCCGCATCTCACAGATAGCGCAGAAGCTCCTTCGCAGCCTCCTGCGGCGGGCGCTCGATGTTGAACGCGCCGACGAACTGGCCCTTGCGGTCCATCAGATAAACGATGGCTGTGTGGTCCATGGTGTAGTCGCCGCTCGAAGTCGGCACCTTCTTGTAGTAGGCCCGGTAGGCCTTCACGACCGCGTCGACCTCGTCCTGCGTCCCGGTTAGGCCCACGATCCTGGGATCGAAGCTGGCAAGATAGCTCCTGAGCAGGTCAGGCGTGTCACGAGCGGGGTCAACAGTGATGAACAGGGCGCGGACCTTGCCGGCCTTGTCTCCAGCGGCGCGCAGCACCTCGGAGATTTCCATGAGCTTGGTCGGGCAGATGTCCGGGCAGTTGGTGAAGCCGAAGAACACCAGCGTCGGCGCGCCCTCGAATGCGGTGTTGCTGACGCGGCTGCCATCCTGAGTGGTCAGCACGAACGGCCCGCCCACGCTGCTCGTGCGCGCCTGATCGGCGGACGGCGCGAAAGTCCACATGGCGGCAAGGCCAAGTGAAATCAGCCCGAACAGGAAAGCGGCGGCAGGCAGGATCAGGGCGCGTCGGTTCATGACAGGGTGTCCGGATCAAAAGCAGCGCGCGATGGCGGCGATGAGGCCATCGGTGAACAGCCGCTCGCCCTCGCGCACCCAGAGCAGCAGGCCAGCGCCCACGAAGCAAACCGCCGTGCCCCCCAGGAGCCAGCGCGCACCGATGTTCTGCGTGTGAGTCTCGCTCAGATCGCTCATGCGCCATGTCTAGCCGAGATGACTGCGGCTTCCAAGGGCGGGAGTGTCGCAAAGCGAAATGCGTGATGGAGCGCGCGACCAACCAACTGGTGTCACCCCCGGCGATCCGGAGGATAGGGAAGGGGATCCATCTTGTTGTCAGCGGAGCAATGGATCCCTTCCCAACGCGTCCCGCGTCGCCGGGGATGACACCGCAGCCATGGTTTCAGTCTCTGGTAAGCGCCGGTGGCCTGGCTATTCCCTTTTCGCCGCGAAATGCGTGTCGATATTGGCTGGCGCGATCGGTGTTGCGCCTGCTGCCAGCAGCTTTCGCCCCCGCATGTGGTCTGCCGGGCGGTTGATGCTGTCGATGGCGATGAGCCTCCCCGCCTTGAAATAGAACACGGAAAAGCGCTTCTCCGCCCGGTTGCCGCGTTCGTGTACCTCGTCATGACCTTGGCTGAGACCGACCATCTGCAGCTTGAGGTCATATTGATCGCTCCAGAACCAGGGGACAGCCGCATAGGGCCTGGGATCCCCGGTGATCACGCCAGCGATGACCTTGGCCTGATCAACCGCGTTCTGCACCGATTCAAGCCGGATCAGGCCCGCGCCATGCGGGTTGGGGCAGATGGCACAGTCCCCCAGCGCGAAGATCAAGGGATCGTCGGTCTGTTGATGGCGGTCGACGACGATGCCATTGGCGATGGCCAGTCCGGCTGCCGACGCCAACGCGGTATCTGGCACCACACCGATCCCTGCCAGCACGATGTCGCAGGCGATGTCGAGGCCCTTTGCCGTCACCACGCCCGTGACCTTGCCTTCATGGCCCGTGATCCGGGAGATGCCGTCACCAAGGCGCAGGTCAACGCCATGACCGGCATGGGCCTGTGCAAAGAACGCCGACACATCAGGCCCCACGGCCCGCGCCATGAGCCGATCCTGCATTTCAAGAACCGTGACCAGCTTGCCCAGCTTGCGGGCACTGGCCGCGACCTCGAGCCCGATGAACCCGCCGCCGACCACGACAAGGCGCCGCGCCGCTACAAGCCTCGATTTCAACGCATCGGCATCCGCACGGCTGCGCAGCACGATCACCCCGTCAAGATCGGCATCCGGACAGGAGAGTGGGCGGGCAGCGGCCCCGGTGGCAAGCACTAGATGGTCATAGGCCAGGCCCGTGCCATCCTCCAGCAGCACGCGGCGCTCACTGCGCAAGACCTGCGTGGCCGTGATGCCAAGCCTGAGCGTGATGTCCTTCTCGGCATAAAAGGCCTCACCCCTCATGAGCAGCGCATCGGCGCTTTTCTCACCGGTCAGATAGGCCTTGGACAGAGGCGGACGGTGATAGGGCAAGACCGTCTCCCCGCCCAGCAGCGTGATCGGCGCAGCATATCCGGCCGTTCGCAACTCGACTGCTGTTTGCAGGCCACCCTGCCCCGCCCCGATGATGACGGTTCCTGACGAGACTTGCCCGCTCACTCAGCCATTCCCATAGATCGTGTTGAGCTGGCTGCCGACCATGATGAAGGTAGTACGCTTGGGCACCTCCTTCAGCTTCACCGCACCGATGTAGGTCATCATCGAGCGCACCCCGCCCATGATCTCCTGCATGGTGCCGTCCACCGGACCGCGATAGGGCACCTCGACCGTCTTGCCCTCTGATGCACGGTACTTGGCGACGCCGCCGGCATATTTCTTCATCGCGGTGTCGGACGACATGCCGTAAAACTGCATGCGGACAGGCATCTTCTTGCCGTTCTTCTCCTCATATATGATCTCGCCCTCGCATTCGTCATGGCCGGAGAGCATGCCGCCCATCATCACGAAGTCAGCGCCGCCGCCGTAAGCCTTGGCAACGTCGCCAGGCACTGTCAGGCCGCCATCGCCGCAGACCTGCCCCTTCAGGCCGTGGGCGGCGTCGGAACACTCGATGATGGCGGAGAGCTGCGGATAGCCTACGCCCGTCATCTTGCGGGTGGTGCAGACCGAACCCGGCCCGATGCCGACCTTGACGATGTCCGCACCGGCCAGCAGCAGCGCCTCGGTCATGTCGCCCGTCACGACATTTCCGGCCATGATGACGGCACCAGGATTTTCTGCCCGCGTGCGGTGGATGGTCTTGAGGAAAGCCTCGGTATAGCCGTTGGCCACATCGATGCAGATCTTGGTGAGCGGCGTCCTGGCCTTCACGGCCTTGAACTTGTCATGGTCGCTTTCAGCAATGCCGAGCGTATAGAAGGTGTTGGACGCTTCATCCGTGGCGAAGAAATCGGCCAGCACCTCCACCGGGTAGTGCTTGTGCAGCGCCACCATCGCGCCAAATCGCTTCAATGCCCGCGCCATGGGAATGGTGCCTGTCACGTCCATGTTGGCGGCGATCAGGGGAAAGCCGGTCCAGTCCGTGCCGGTGTGAAGGAAGCGGAAGCTGCGGTTGACATCGACCTCGCTGCGGCTGCCCAGCGTCGAGCGCTTGGGCCGGATCAGGACATCCTTGAAGTCGAGCTTGGGGTCGTTCTCGATGCGCATGGCCAGTCCCGGCAAATTCGTGAGAGTGATAGATGCCCTCAAGAACCGCGCGGCGCAAGCGGCTATGGTTCTGGCAGACGCTGCGAAGATCTGGGCGAAGGTCTGGCCGCAAATGCCACCGCGATCAGGATGGCGATCAGCACGACAGGTGCAGCGATGCGCGAATCCGGCAAGGGAAACACCAGCGTCCGGCTGGCCCATATGCCCAGGACAAAGATCATCAGCCCAAGCAGCACGGGCCCGAAATCGCGCAGCCGTGCCCAGATCAGGCCGCACAGCATGAGAGACAGCATGATCCATGGCCATGTCTGCTCGCGCAGCAGCCGCATCGTGGCCCGCGCCACGGCCGACAGATAGATTTTGAGATCGAAAGCAGGCTGGAAACCCGCCATCGTGTCCTTCTGCTCATGGATGCTGAACCAGAAATGCGCAAACCATCCGGGGTGGGTCACATCCGCTTTCGCCAGCATGTAGGCAGCGAAGCCGCCAAGAGCTGCAGCCCATGGCCAGGGGCCGACAGCGCGCAAAGCGTGGACACATGCAGCGGACAGCGACTGGCCTTTGAGCATGGCGGCCAGCACGCAGCCGGCCACAAGCGCAAGAGGCAGGCCCGTTGTCGCCACCAGCATGTCGGGGCGAAACAGCACAGCGGCGACCAGCAGCAGAAGCGCCGGTGCAGGAGGGCGCGTGCGCCCTGCAACGAGGATCAGGCAGGCTGCCGCCGTGGCGAGGAAGGCCACGACCGGGTCAGGTGTGGCAATGCTCGCCAGATCAGGAAAGCGCAATGTGTTCATCACCGGCGTCATCAGCCCGATCAGGTGCAACTGGCCCAGACGCCAGAAAGCCCAGAACAGCGTTCCCATCAACCCCAGCATGGCGGCGAAGCTGATCATCCGCATGCCGGCCACCGGGCCGATCAGACGTGATGCGGCCTCAACCAGCCTGATGTAGCCGCCCTTGACCTCGTACATCGGCAACATCGAGACGAAGGCGTCAGCGTCGCGCGCCTGCACCATCCGGTAATGCCCCAACGTGGTGAGTTCATGCCATTGCGCATCGGTCACGGAGGCCTTCACAAGCGCATACGCCTTCGCATGAAGCCGGACCGGGTCGGTCTCGCCCTGCCGCTCGACGATGACGGCCGTGTAGGCCAGCATGTCCCAGTCCGCGATGGGCCTCGCCAGCGCGTTCAGGATCACAAGGCCGCAGAACGCCAGATACAAGCCGACCGACAGCGCCATCACCACGCGCCTGCCGAGTGCAGGCGGGGACACCGCGACTGACGGGCGGGGCCGATGTTGCGTCTGCAAGTCTTTTTTCAAGTCTTTTTGCAGGTCTTTCTGTAATTCTGCAGGAGCTTCCATGGCTGCTTTCTCCAGAAGCCGCGCAAATGACGTTGTTGTCTTTCCTATCACGAGCGGACGCTGCTGTGATGCAGCCGGAGGCGGTATCTTGCGCTATGGTAAAGTGGCACCGTGCAGATGACGTGTATTCTCGCATCTCCAGAACATTGGTCATGACATCAGCGCGGTGTTAGCCATATGAGGTGAAGCTGCTTGTAGGTCATGGCTTTTGTCTGCAAAAAGACATTGCTGGCAGGGGTTTTCACATGGTTGACTTGCAAAGGAATGCTGTCTCGCATGGCGTTAAGCGTCGCACGCTTGTTACGCCGGGCCTTCCGGTTGCCTGTCTGCGTGCCATGCGTCCCCATCACTGGGCCAAGAACGCGTTGGTGTTCCTGCCCATCATCCTGGCTCACCAGCTTTTCAATCCCCATCTCGTCTGGTGGTCCTTGCTGGCGTTCGCGTCCTTCAGCATGGCAGCCTCCGCCACGTATCTCGTCAATGATCTGGTCGATGTCGAAGCAGACCGCAAGCACCCCACCAAGAGGTTCCGGCCCCTCGCGGCAGGGTTGATCTCGCCACTACAGGCCAAGGTGCTGGCCGTGCTGCTGCTGGCAGCTTCGTTTTCCATGGCCTTCCTGATGCCGGGACCAAAATGGTTCATCCTGTGCCTTGCCGCCTATCTCGTGCTCGGTCAGATCTATGTGTTCTATCTCAAGCGCAAGCTCTTGGTCGATGTGCTGGCACTGGCTTGCCTGCATGTGCTGCGCATTCTGGCTGGCAATGCTGCAACAGGGATCGCGTTGTCCTCATGGTTGCTCGCCTTTGCCATGTTCGTGTTCTTCAGCCTGGCCCTGCTCAAGCGCTATGCGGAGTTGCGTGACGCGGGCGATGATGTCGGCCTGCGCGGCGTCGGTCGCGGCTATCAGGCCGGTGATCTGGAAACGTTGTCCCAGATGGGAATTTCCAGCGCGCTGGTCTCGACGCTGATCCTTGCGCTCTACGTCGACAGCAAGGCTGTCTCCGGGCTTTATTCCTATCCGCAACTGATCTGGCTGACCTGCCCGATCGTGCTGTATGTCATGGCCCGCGTCTGGGTTCTGGCACGGAGGGGGCAACTGCCCGACGATCCGCTGATGTTCATGATCACGGATTGGCGCAGCCAGCTGATGGGCGTCATCGCCGCCTGCGTGTTCGTCGCCGCGTCCACGCTGTGAGGCACGCCGCCCATACGTCCTGGGGTGGCCTCGTTGCGCGCCACAGCGGAAACCTGGATGCGCGTGAGTGGTGTGCGGCACCTTCCGCAGGCCCGGTTCTCGCCTTCGGCAATGGCCGCAGCTATGGCGACAGTTGCCTGATCGACAACGGCACATTTCTCGACACATCTGACCTTGGAAAGATCATCAGCCTTGATGCCGACACGGGCCTGGTGGTCTGCGAGGCGGGTGTGCTGCTGGGTGATCTGATTGCGGTCTCCATCCCGCGCGGCTGGTTCGTGCCGGTGACGCCGGGCACGCGCTTTGTCACCATGGCCGGGGCCGTCGCCAATGACGTCCACGGCAAGAACCATCATGCCCTCGGCACCATCGGCCGACATGTCGCCTGGCTCGATCTCGCGCGCTCCGATGGCACGGTCCAACGCTGCTCCGAAGCTGAGAACAGCGCGCTGTTCAGGGCGACGATCGGCGGCATGGGGCTGACCGGCCTCATCACGCGCCTCGCGCTTCAGCTCGTGCCGGTCAAGGGCCCCTTCATGCGGCAGGACACGCTGCCCTTCGCCGGCCTGGATGGTTTCTTCGACATCGCCGCGCAGTCGGACAGCACCCATGACTACACCGTGGCCTGGATCGACTCGCTCGCCACCGGC
>JANMHN010000343.1:0-3897 GCA_031375185.1 Allobosea sp.
GCCATCTACGAGCAGGCCGAATCGGCACTGCTGTTCGCCTCCGGCATGGCAGCGATCGCCACAACGATCCTGGCCTACGCACGCCCAAGTGACGTGATTCTCCATTCACAGCCGCTCTATGGCGGCACCGAAACGCTGGTAACGAAAACACTGATCAATTTCGGCATGGCGGGCGTCGGGTTCGCAGATGGCCTGTCGGGCAAAGCCATCCGTGCTGCGGCGAAGGAAGCGTTGGCGCTGGCAAAGAAGCGCAAGGGGCGGGTCTCGGTCATCATGATCGAAACGCCCTCCAACCCGCTCAACACGCTGGTGGATGTCGCGCTCGTCCGCGCCATTTCCGAAGAGATCGCACTGAAGCAGGAAGGGCCGCGCCCCGTCGTCATCTGCGACAACACGCTGCTTGGCCCGGTTTTCCAGACACCGTTGAAGCAGGGTGCCGATGTCTCGGTCTATTCGCTGACGAAGTATGTCGGTGGGCATTCCGACCTGATCGCGGGCTCGGCGCTTGGATCAGCGGAGATGATCAGACCCATTAAGGCGCTGCGCTCCGCCATCGGCACGCAGCTTGATCCGCATTCATGCTGGATGATCGGCCGCTCGCTGGAAACGCTTGGCCTGCGCATGAACCGCGCTGCAGAAAACGCGAAGCTGATGGCGGACTTCCTGCGCGCCCACCCGGCCGTCACCAAGGTGCATGACCTGACCGCCCTCCCCCGCGGCTCTTCAGCGGCCAAGGTTCACAAGGCGCAGGCGACAGGGCCGGGTTCCACCTTTTCCTTCGATGTGAAGGGAGGAAAAGCCGCTGCCTTCAAGGTGCTCAACAGCCTCACCATCTTCAAGCTCGCGGTCAGCCTGGGCGGAACCGAATCACTGATGTGCCATCCCGCCACCACCACCCATTCCGGGGTGCCGAAAGAGGTGCGCGACCGCATCGGCGTGTCGGACGCGACCATCCGCGTCTCCATCGGCATCGAACACATCGATGACCTGATCGCCGACATGACGCAGGGCCTCATGGGGATTTGAGGGCGATACGCGTCATGGTCGGGCGAAGACCCGACCATCCCATGGGGTTCTCGGGTCGTTGCCCGAGAACGACGGCCTCTTCGCCCTACCCATCACCCCAGAATCATCTACGCTTCAAACATGGCCGTCGCGGTTGATCCCGAAAACTACAAGGAAGTCCTGCTGGTTCTCGGCACAGCCGCGCTGGTCGTGCCGGCTTTCCACCGCCTGAAGATAAGCCCGATTTTCGGTTTCATGCTGATGGGCGCGCTGCTCGGACCTGACGGCCTGGCGCGGTTGGCAGCCGGATTTCCCTGGCTCCGGCACATCACCATCAGCGAACGCGAGCAATTCGAACATGTCGCCGAACTTGGCGTGGTGTTCCTGCTTTTCATGATCGGGCTGGAATTGTCCTTTGAGCGGCTGAGGACCATGAGGCGGCTGGTGTTCGGCATGGGTGCGGCCAAGCTGGTCCTTTCGACACTCGCCATCGCCACCTGCATCCTCGGTTTTGGCCGGTCATCGACGGAGGCGCTGATTGTCGGCGCATGCCTTGGCCTGTCGTCGACAGCACTGGTGGTGCAGGTGCTGGCAGAGCAGAAGCGCCTTGGCACGGCCACCGGGCGCTCCTCCTTTGCCATCCTCCTGTTCGAGGACATCGCGGTGGTGCCGCTGCTTGTCCTGGTCAGCGTGCTGGGCGCGCCCGCGGCCGGAGGACTGATGGGCAGCCTTGGACTTGCCGGGCTGAAAGCGCTGGCGGCGATCGCGGTCATCTTCCTGGCAGGGCGCTATCTGCTGCGACCGGTCTTCAGGCGCGTGGCCGCAACGCGCAGCCGGGAACTGTTCATGGCGGCATGCCTTCTCGTGATTTTCGGCACCAGCCTGATCACGGCCGTCAGCGGCCTGTCCATGGCACTTGGAGCCTTCCTCGCAGGGTTGATCCTGGCGGAAACCGAATATCGCCGCGAGATCGAGGTCACGATCGAGCCGTTCAAGGGGTTGTTGCTCGGCGTGTTCTTCTTCGCCGTGGGCATGTCGCTGGACATCGCCAAGATCACGGCGCAGCCGCTGGTGATCGCAGGTGCCGTGCTGGGCCTCGTGGCCCTCAAGGCACTGGTGACATATCCTGTCATGAGGGTCTTCAGCATCAGCCGCGCAGCTGCATTGGAAAGTTCGGCTCTCCTGTCACCGGCAGGCGAATTCGCCTTCGTCGTCCTGGGGCTGGCAGTCAGCCTCAGGGTGATCGGGGCCGACATCGGAGGGCTGGCGCTCACCGTCGCATCGCTGTCGCTCGCCATCCTGCCAATCGTCGGCCTTGCCGGGCGCAGGCTGGCCCGGACGATGCAGCCCATCAAACATTTGCCTGATGAAGCGCTGGTTGAGCCTGACGCGGAACCCAATGCCAAGGTCATCGTGGCAGGCTTCGGACGCGTCGGCCAACTCGTCGGATCGATGCTTGACGAGAACAACGTGCCCTACATTGCCATCGACACCGATCCGGCTTCGGTCGCCAATGGCCGCCGCGCCGGCCGCCCGGTCTATTATGGCGACGCGGCCCGTCCTGAGTTTCTGGAACGTTGCGGGATCGGCAAGGCCTCAGCCGTGGTGGTGACGATGGACAGCCGCGCCGCCGTGGAGGCGGTCACATCGACCGTGCGGACGATGCGGCAGGACATCGTGATCGTGGCGCGGGCCAAGGACCGCGCCCATGCGCGCCTGCTCTATGAGCGCGGCGTGACAGAAGCCGTGCCCGAAGCCTTCGAAGCCAGCCTGCACCTCGCCGAGGCCACGCTGATCGGCGCGGGCATACCACTGGGCCTCGCCATCGCCTCCGTCCATGAGCGCCGCGACCAGTTCCGCGCCGAGTTCCAGACCATCGACCGCGGCGAAGCCCGCACCAGCGTAGCGAAAATCAGGGCACGGAGGGGGGCGGGGCCGACTTGACAGCCGTCTATCGCACGCAACGAGCGGAAGATTGACCTGCTTGAATGATACCAGAAAGTACCATAAATCAATATATCGAACACCTGACACCGGATACGCACTCATGACAGCGCGCAACACCTCCGTTTCACTTGGCGATCACTTCGCAAGCTTCATTGAAGCGCAAGTCAACAAAGGCCGCTATGGCTCCGCCAGCGATGTGATCAGGGCAGGCCTGCGTCTGCTTGAGGAGCACGAGGCGCGTGTCAGATTGCTGCAGGAAGCCTTGATTGCTGGCGAACAATCCGGCCCTCCGGTTGTTTTTGACAACGAGGGATTTCTGGAAAAGATGCGTACCAAGCATGTCGGTTAGGCGTATTTGCAGGCTTGCACCGCTGGCAGAAGCCTATTTTGAAGATATCTGGCTCTATACGTTCCGCACGTGGTCACTGGAACAGGCAGATCTTTATCATGCCGGTCTCCTCGCTGCTTTCGATGACCTTTGCACTGGGAAGCGAAGCGGACGTCCGGTCGATATCCGTGATCGCTATTTCAAGTTTGCAGTCGGATCGCACCTCGTTTTTGACCAATTGAATGGGGCAAACCTGGACGTGATCCGCATCCTGCATGCGAAGATGGATGCAGGAAGGCATCTTTGACCATATGTCGTAAGCAGAGACGGCCGTAACGGTCATCCCCGATAAGCTTGGCGCACCCCATGTTCCTCAATCTTTTCACCTCCCTGCGCGCAGCCAAAGTCCCTGTGACCCTGCGCGAGTTTCTGACCCTTCTCGAAGGCGTCGAGGCGCATGTGGCCGAATACCGCGTCACTGATTTTTACCATCTGGCCCGCACCTGCCTGGTGAAGGACGAGCGCCATCTTGATCGTTTCGATCTGGTTTTCGGCCAGGTTTTCAAGGGCATGGAGATGTTGTCCGACTCTCTTCAGGAGGTTGAGCTTCCGGCGGA
>JANMHN010000148.1:0-5041 GCA_031375185.1 Allobosea sp.
ACCCACTACGGAGCCACCATGACCCGCATGCTATTCGCCACGCTGCTCGGCCTGTCTTTGGCTGTACCCGCTCTCGCGCATGACCCACGCCCCGGCCCGAATGGCGGGCTCAAGGTCGACGCCGGCGCGCGCCATCACGCGGAACTCGTGGCGAACGGAACGCCGCAAGTGGTGGTGTTCCTCTATGATCAGAACGACCGACCCGTTCCATCACAGGGCTATCGCGCGAACGCCATCCTCGTGGTGAGCGGCGCGACGCAACGCTTTTCCCTGCAGCCGGGCGAGGCGAACCGCCTCGTAGGCACCGCTTCCGTGCCCGTCCCCGCCGGCACGAAGGGGGCAGTTCAAATCACCGGCCCCGACGGCGCAACGGCTCAGGCGCGGTTCTGAGCCGCAGCAACACTCCGTTACACGTTGGAGATGGTGTTGCAATGAAGCCGGTCCAGCCTCCGGAGTGACCCAGACCTGAACAGAGGCTTCGACATGTCAACCAAATCCATCGCACAACGTACAGCGCTGATCATCATGCTGGCTACAACTGCAAGCACCGGCAGCTTCGCGCAGAACCCTCACGCCGGTCACGGCGCAGGTCAGCCTCAGGGGCAGCAGACCGCTCCCCCTGCCGACATGGACAGGATGATGCGGACCATGCGCGACATGATGCCCATGATGGAGCGGATGCGTGCGGCTTCACCACAGGAGCGTGCGCAGATGATGGAGCGCATGGCTCCGATGATGCGGGACATGATGCCGATGATGCAAGGCATGATGGGTGGGCAAGGCATGGGGATGGGCACCATGACCGGCCCGGGCCATCAGGGTCATGGTCAGAATTCCGCTGCGGCAACGCCTTCCACGCGCGCCTTCGAAGAAGCTAATGCGAAGATGCACCGCGACATGGCGATTGCCTTCACCGGCAATGCCGACATCGACTTCGTTCGCGGCATGATCCCGCATCATCAGGGTGCGATCGACATGGCGAGGGTCGTTCTGCAGTTCGGAACGAACGAGCAGACCAGAAAGTGGGCCAACGAGATCATCGCAGCGCAAGAGCGCGAGATTGCTGAGATGCGCGCATGGCTGGTGCGCAATCCTCGCTGAGGCACAGCTAGGGTCAGGACCTGCTGTGGGCAGGAGTGAGACATGAGTGCTCACGGATGAAGCAGCGCACCTCGAAAAGGTGCAGACGAAGGCTGGTAGCTGCTGTGGCAGCCGGACATGGTCATTGAAGCGCAAAAGCGCCTGACCTTGCGGTCGGGCGGATGTAGAAGGTCGACACCCTCGTCATCGACAAGACCGGCACATTGACGGGGGGCAAGCCGAGCCTCACGGCCATCGCCATGGTCGAGGGTGTCAGCGAAGACGAGGTTCTGTGCGTAGCTGCCACTGTCGAGCGCGCCAGCGTGCAGACCATCCAGCTCGCCATCGTCGGAAGGACAGGTTTGAACACACCACATCGACAGACTGGTGTCACTTCAAGACATTTCTCTTCCCAGATGATGCCGCTGCGCATAGATATGCAATGCGGGGCTGCCCGGTTCGTCAGGGAAATGTATCCCCGGGCCCTTATTGATCCGTCCGGGAGCTGTCTCTGACCTGGTCCGTGGACCAGGACAAACGGCGCCCACCTACATTGTAGGTGTCCCGGGATCGAAAACCCAACGGCCATGGTGGCTCCGCAACCCACGAGAGCATTGCGCACAAAAGCGGGGATCGGTTTTCTGCAAAGGCAATGCTCTGAACGATGATGATCTTGTCCACACAAGAGCGTGCCGATGGCCGACCCATCTCCGAAGGCCATCATGCGGGCCGCAGCCATCCTGCGCCGCGACGGGCTGGACATCGACGACCGGCTGGCATGGGACGAGGCCATCACCGCGCATCTTCTGGCCTCGAACCTGCTCGATGATCCCGCCGGCTGTGTGGCCGGCTACTGGCCGATGCGCTCGGAAGCCGATCCGCGCCCGGTGATGGTTGCGCTGAAAGAGCGCGGCGTGCCCACCGCGCTGCCGGCGATGGTGCCACGCGCGGACGGGCCAGGTCATGCGATCACATTCCGCAACTGGTTTCCATGGGCACCGCTTGTACCCGGAGGCTTTGGCACGCTGGTGCCGGTGGAGGATGCGGCCATTGTGCATCCCGTCTGCCTGATCGTGCCGTTGCTGGCTTTCGACGCCGGTTGCCGCAGGATGGGCTATGGCAAGGGGCATTATGACAGGGCCATTGCGGCGCTCAGGTTGCGCGGCCCCCTGTGCGCCATCGGCATCGCCTATGCGTCGCAGCAGGTGCAGGAGGTGCCAACAGAGGCGCACGATGAGATTCTGGACGCTGTCGTGACGGAGAATGGCATCATCCGGCCACAGGACAGGTTGTGACGCGTTGACCTTTCGCTGCTTTCCGGCACAAGACTGCTCACTGTTCTCAAGCGCCGCCGAGCCTGTCCATCATGCGACTGTTATTTCTGGGTGATGTCGTCGGCCGACCGGGTCGTGTGGCTCTGGCGGAGAAACTGCCCGGCCTGAAAGCGAAATGGGCGCTCGATTGCGTGGTGGTGAACGGGGAGAACGCCGCGGCGGGCTTCGGCATCACCGAAGCGATCTGCCAGGAGATCCTCGATGCCGGTGCGGACGCGATCACGCTTGGCAACCATGCCTGGGATCAGCGCGATGCGCTGGTGTTCATCGAGCGGCAGCCGCGCCTCGTGCGCCCCGCCAATTATCCGCCGGGTACGCCGGGGCGCGGCTCCACGATGATCGAGACGGCAAAGGGGCAGCGCGTGCTGGTCGTCAACGTCATGGGCCGGGTCGAGATGGAGCCGCTGGATGATCCGTTCCGGGCCGTCGAGGAAGCGATCACGCAGGCTCCGCTGCGCGAGGTGGTGGACGCCATCGTGGTCGACATCCATGCCGAGGCGACCTCCGAGAAGCAGGCGTTCGGGTGGAATTTCGACGGGCGTGTTTCGCTGACGGTCGGCACCCACACCCATGTCCCGACAGCGGACACGCGTATCCTGCCGGGGGGAACGGCCTTCCAGACCGATGCCGGGATGTGCGGGGATTATCAGTCCGTGATCGGCTTTGACCGTCACGAGCCGATCCGCCGGATGATCCAGAAAACACCGCTGCAGCGCTGGGAAGCTGCGGGCGGAGTGGGCACACTGTGCGGCTTGGCGGTCGAGATCGATGACAGGTCGGGCCTGGCGCTACATGTCGCGCGTATCTGCATCGGCCCCAACCTGACCGAGCAACGGCCGATGTTCTGGGAAATCTAGGGCATGGCCGGAGACACGCCTGTTCTCCACAATGATCCGGCGCATGAACATGCCCGCGCCAGTGACATCCTGCGTGACATGGCGGATGGGACCGACGGCGAACAGGTCAGCATCGGACAGATGATGGATGCGTTCGGCGAACGGGCCTTCGGCCTGCTGATGATTCTGTTCTGCCTGCCGAACCTTATTCCGACGCCCGGTCTGGGTTCGTTGTTCGGCATACCGCTCCTGTTCATCACCTTGCAGATGGCGCTTGGCCGGCCAAAGCCATGGCTGCCGCGCTCCATCGAGGCCAAATCGATCCAGCGCACCACCCTGGTGAGGATGGTGAATGCGGTCGAGCCGCGCCTTCGCAAGGTCGAGGCGATCCTCAAGCCGCGCTGGACCTTCCTGTTCTCACCCGCCATGGACAGGGCCATCGGTGTCTTCGCGGCGCTGTGCGCAGTATCCATCATCATTCCGCTGCCGGGCACCAATTTCCCGCCCGCGATCGCGGTCATTCTGATTTCGCTGGCCGTGACCGAGGAGGACGGCGTCTATCTGGGCCTGGGCGCGGTCATCGGCGCGGCCGGGTTGACCTACACCACGATCCTGGTGGGCGGTCTTGCCTATGCGGGCTGGTTCGCGCTGATGCGCATGATCGGAATATGAGCGCCGGTGGCTGAACCGCAGCCGCTTCTCATCAGCCGCAGCTTTGCTATAAGCCGGGTCGTATTACAGATCAAAACGCCGGGATGTCCGCATGTTGGATGGCCTGGCTCAGTTTCGGGAGGCCCCATGGCCGGGCATTCACAGTTCAAGAACATCATGCACCGCAAGGGTAAGCAGGATGCCGTGCGCTCCAAGCTGTTCGGCAAGCTGGCGCGTGAAATCACCGTGGCGGCCAAGATGGGCATGCCGGACCCGGCGATGAACCCGCGCCTGCGCATGGCGGTGATCGCGGCGCGGGCCGAGAACATGCCGAAGGACAACATCGAACGCGCCATCAAGAAGGCTGCCGGCGGCGATGGCGAGACCTATGACGAGGTGCGCTATGAAGGGCGCGGGCCGGGCGGCGTCATGATGATCGTCGAGGCCCTGACCGATAACCGCAACCGGACCGGATCGAATGTGCGCTCCTACTTCACCAAGGCCGGCGGCGAACTTGGCGCGACCGGCTCCGCCACCTTCATGTTCGGCCGAGTGGGCGAGATTGCCTATCCATTGTCCGCAGGCAACGCCGATGCTGTTCTGGAAGCGGCCATCGAAGCGGGCGCTGATGATGTCGTCTCGGACGAGAACGGCCACGTCATCACCTGCTCGTTCGCGGACCTGTCGGATGTGTCGAAAGCTCTCGAGCTATCCTTGGGCGCTCCCTTGTCGGCCAAATCGATCTGGAAGCCGCAGAACACCGTGATGCTGGATGAAGAGAAGGCGCAGTCGGTCATGAAACTGCTCGACATCATGGAAAATGATGACGATGTGCAGAATATCTTCTCGAATTTCGAGGTGTCGGACGAGGTGATGGCCAAGCTGACCATGTGATCAATTTCGTCAGTGATCAATTTCGCTGGTGATCAATTTCGCCTGAGCGCGCCGTCCCAGAGCGGAAGGCTGATCAGCGCAGCCAGCATGATCACACCATAGGCGATGCGGCGGAATGTCTGCTCGCTGGCCATGTGATAGCAGCGGCTGCCGATCAGGATGCCAAGTCCGTAAGGCAGCAGCAGGGGCAACGCCATGATGATGGCACTCATGGTCAGAATGTCGCTCCACCACAGCACCAGCCCG
>JANMHN010000390.1:0-1772 GCA_031375185.1 Allobosea sp.
TTCGAGGATATCCAGCATCCACAGGGCCGCATCGACAGGTGAGCGGCTCCAGTCCATGTGGAACTCCGACCAGAACGGCCCGGCTATGCCGGGGCGCAGCAGTTCCTTCTCCTTGATCAGCGCGAACAGGGCGATCTGGTCGTCGTCGAAATCGCTGAGGGTATGGGCAGCTTCAGCCCGCACGAGGCTGGAAGGGTGATCAAGCAACGCAATCAGCCACGCCCGGTCTTCCGGCGTTTCGTCACCTGCCGATTGCAACCGCAGCAGCGCCGCCTCGACCATCTCAGGGTTCACGCCCGGTGGGGGGGCGGCAAGCATCCCGCCAAGCCAGGCGCGCAACGTCTGCATCAGCACCGTATCGTCGCCGCTGACACTCAGGCCCTTGATGAAGGCCGGGATGATGTCGTTGAAGCGGGTGTGTGCGCGCTCAAGCTCACTGATGAGCCACGCAAGGGGGGCCTCATGCGGAATATCCCAGCCACGCCCTGCCTTTCGTTCCCGGCGTTCGGCGCTGTCTTCCATGAACATGAGATCGCGGCTGAGCCGTGCGACGGCACGTTTGCGGGTCTCAAGGTCTGCATCGCCGAGGAACGCTGCCATCGCCGGATAGTACTCCTGCCACGCTGCCTCCTCCATCTCCCAGGTCTTAAGGGCGCAAAGCTCTTTGAAACTGGTCATTCAGGCGCCGTCAACGTCGCGCGCACGGCCCTGAACTGGGGCAGAGCTTTCGCGAACGACGCGCGATCCGTCAGGCAGATGAGCGATGTGCGGCCCTTGGCGGTTTCCACGAACGACATCAGCGCGCGCACATTCTCGGCACCCGGCCCCATCTTTGGGGGTACGCGAAGCTCGATGCCGCGATAGCCGTGCAGCGTGAAGGCGCGTTCGCCGTCGATCTGGAACACCAGTTCCAGTGTTGCGCGGATCACCTTGCGCCACTCCGGCTTTGCCATCAGCGCGTTGATCTCGGCCTTGGTCAGGTCGTTGTTCTGTGCGGCGGCCTTGAATCCGGCCTGGCAGACAAAGGGCTGGCTGCCATCTGGTGATCGTCCCACGGAAGGCGGCAGGTTGGTGGTGGAACTCAAGCCAACCGCAACATCGAAGGTGCGGTGCATTGTCGGCTCGGTCACGAACGGCGCGGGTGGCGCGATGCCGAACCCGGTGCCTGGATCACGGAATGAGGCGGAGGCTGGGTCAGAGAGCGCAACAAGCAGAAGAGCTGCCAGACAACCTCCGATTGTCATCATGTTCGTCACCATTTTCATCGGCTCCTTTCATGCCAGCGAACGTGCAAGCGATATCCCCAGCATCAGATAGTGACATCACCGCCCAACAATCTGCGGCAATACCGCTGGTTGCAGCCGCGCCACGATCTTGCGGGCAGCCTCCGGAGTTGGTGCAATGGAGCGCACTGTCATCACGTTACCGTCCTTGATCAACATCAGCGTGCTGCCCGCGAACGCGTCGCTGCTGCGCCAAACGGTCAACCAGCCGATGCCGCCACCCATATCCGCGCGCGTCAGGCCGCAGTTGGGTTCACTTGATTGGCAGATCCGTTCGAGATCGGCCATCGTGGTCTGCCCGTTACGGACACGCCCTTCCGTGCCATCGCTCTGGCGTCCGATGTTGCTCGAAACCATGATCGGCACAGCGCAAGATTCGCACGTCGGATCGACCCGCTGGCGATTTGTGTTCTGTGCGCGAAAATCCTGCCCCAGTGCAGCTTGTTCACGTTTGCCGACAACGTCGAGATCGGCATTCTGGAAGCTGGC
>JANMHN010000420.1:0-6060 GCA_031375185.1 Allobosea sp.
GTGTCGATGCAGCGCTACAAGGGCCTTGGCGAGATGAATGCCGACCAGCTCTGGGAAACCACGCTCGACCGCAATGCCCGCACCCTGCTTCAGGTCCGCATCAAGGAGGTCGACGAGGCCGATGACCTCTTCATCAGGCTGATGGGCGACGTGGTGGAGCCGAGGAAAGAGTTCATCCAGACGAACGCGCTGAACGCGACTGTGGATGTGTGAGGTTCACTGACCACCATCGTCATGGTCGTCCCTCCAGCGGATAGCCCGGGTCGGTGTAGCCCGGCGTAGATGGGTGGCCCGGTGCGACGAGGCTGTCCACAAAGGCCTCATCCGCCCGGTTCCATCGGTGCTGCAGCGCACCGAGATAGTCGGTCCACTGCTCCATGGTGCGCGGGCCGGCGATCACCGAACTCACGAACGGGTTGGCCAGCACCCATAGGAACGCAAACTGGCCAGCCGTCATGCCGCGCTTTTCGGCCCGCGCCTTGACCTTTTGTGCGAGACGCAGAGATTCCGGCCGCCATTCGGTCTGCAGCACGCGCTTGTCACCGCGGCCCACGCGGCTGCTTTCGGGGGCTGCGGCGCCGAGCGCATATTTGCCGGTGAGGATACCGCGCGCCAGCGGCGAATAGGGCACGACGCCAAGGCCATAAAAGCCGCAGGCGGGCAGATGCTCGACCTCGGGCATGCGGTTGAACGCATTATAGTAGGGCTGGCTGACCACGGGCCGGCCCAAGCCCAGCCGGTCGCAGATGTGGCAGATTTCAGCCACGCGCCAGGCGCGGTGGTTCGACACGCCGAAATAACGGATCTTACCCGCACGCACGAGGTCGCCCAGCGCCCGCACCGTCTCGTCCAGAGGTGTGGCGTGGTCCTCCTTGTGAATATACAGGATGTCGATGTAGTCGGTGCCGAGACGGCGCAGGCTGGCGTCCGCAGCCTGGATCAGCCACTTGCGCGAGAGGCCCTTCTCGTTCGGTCCGTCGCCCATGGCATTCGCCGCCTTGGTGGCGAGCACCCATCTGTCGCGGTCGGCCTTGATCGCCCGCCCGGTGATCTCCTCGGAACGGCCCTCGTTGTAGACATCGGCCGTATCGATGAAGTTCACCCCCGCCTCGCGCGCCGAGGCAATGATGCGGGCCGAGGCCGCCTCATCGGTCGCCCCGCCAAACATCATCGTGCCAAGCGTGACGGGCGAGACCTGAAGGCCGGAGCGGCCGAGCTGGCGGGGGAGCATGGGGTGTGTCCTTCTTGAGACTATCTGATTTCAACAAGTCGCTCACCGTCGTCAAGTGCAGCGCAGATCTCAAGCCATATGGGCGACAACGCGCTCCAGAGGGCGTCATTGGGTTGGTTCCCAAGTCTGATCCAGACGACAGATGGGCCCGATGACGAAGCGCGCACCCTCTGTGCGAAATCCTCATCCTTGGATACGATCACACAACCTTCGCGTTGCGCGAAGTCCCAGATCAGGTCGTCGGGCGCATCATCTGTTGCAACAGCGCTGATATGCCGGGCCTCGAAGCCCATGTCCCTCAGACGCATGGCGAGAATACGCGGCAACTGCGCGTCGATCAGGAAGATCGTGCTCACGCCGCCTTGATCACCGGATGCGAGAGCGCCCGCGCGGCATAGAGCGCCACCGCGCGCACATCGCTGTCGCCGAGTTCCGGGTAATCACCGACAATCTCGGGCACGCTCATGCCGGAACCAAGCATTTCCAGCACATCGGACACCCTGATGCGGGTTCCGCGCACGGTCGGCCGGCCGCCGCAAATCCGGGCGTCAGTCACGATGCGCTCAAGCAGCTTGGTTTCGTCGGTCATGTTAGTCCTCTGCCGAAAGACAATAACCGACAATGACGCTATCTCAAAACGGCATGGCGAACCCTAACAGCCTCTCAAGCCCTTGACCAAGTCGATCTCGCTGCGCCTACGCGTCGGCCTGCTGGACCGGATCAAGATCGAGGCCAACAAGCGCGATGTGCTGTATCAGTCGTTGATCAAGGTGTGGCTGGCGGAAAAGATGGGGTGAGGCCCCGGTCTGCGCAGCAGATTGAAAGGCCCGGTGGACCTTTCAAAGGGGCCGAACGCCCGCGCACAAGCGCGGGCCGGGGTCGCTGTCTGATGACGGGCATGCTTGCATGGAGAAACCCGACGCGACATTTATACAATTGATATCATGTCACCGTAATTCGCATGCACTTCTTGTGAGCAATCCGCTTCGGCATCACGCTATCAATCATCAATCGCCGCTTCTTGTCTTCCTCATAATCCTAGAAATTCCCATCGCAGGCGAAAGACGTGGATGGTCGGGTCAAGCCCGACCATGACGGCGAGAGTGCCCCGCACCCGTCATTGCGAGCGCAGCGAAGCAATCCAGTCATCTTGCCAGCATCGCGGCGCGCCGAAGCTGGATGGCTTCGCTGCGCTCGCCATGACGATCCTCACCTCATAAACTTCTTATAAGCAATCCGCTTCGGCATCACTGAATCAATCCCCAGCCTACGCTTCTTGTCTTCCTCATAGTCCTGAAAATTGCCTTCGAACCATTCGACATGGCTGTCGCCTTCGAAGGCGAGGATGTGGGTGGCGATGCGGTCGAGGAAGCGTCTGTCGTGGCTGATGATGACGGCGCAGCCGGCATAGTCTTCCAGCGCCTCTTCGAGCGCGCGCAACGTGTCCAAATCCAAGTCGTTGGTGGGCTCGTCGAGCAGCAGCAGATTCGCGCCGCTTTTCAGCATCTTGGCGAGGTGAACGCGGTTGCGTTCGCCGCCGGAGAGCGAGCCGACCTTCTTTTGCTGGTCGCCGCCCTTGAAATTGAAGGTCGAGCAATAGCCGCGTGAGTTCACCTCGCGCTTGCCGAGATAGATGATGTCGTTGCCGCCGGAGATTTCCTCCCAGACGTTCTTGGTGTCATCGAGGCTGTCACGGCTCTGGTCGACATAGCCGAGCTTGACGGTCTCGCCCACAGCGATGGTGCCGCTGTCTGGCGTCTCCGTGCCTGTGATCATGCGAAACAGCGTGGTCTTGCCCGCGCCGTTCGGCCCGATGACGCCGACGATGCCGCCGGGCGGCAGCTTGAAGGTGAGATCGTCAATCAGCAGCTTGTCGCCGAAGGCCTTGGACAAAGCGGTGAAATCGACCACGTTGTTGCCCAGCCGCTCGGCGATGGGAATGACGATCTGCGCGGTGTCAGGCCCCTTGTTGGCGGCCTGCTTGACGAGTTCGTCATAGCGCTGGATGCGCGCCTTGCTCTTGGCCTGGCGAGCCTTGGGGGAAGCCAGCACCCAGTCCTGCTCGGCGGTGATGGCCTTCTGGCGCGAGGCATCCTCGCGGCCTTCCTGCGCCAGCCGCTTCTGCTTCTGGCCAAGCCATGAGGAATAGTTGCCCTCGTAGGGAATGCCCTGCCCGCGGTCGAGTTCGAGGATCCAGCTTGTGACATTGTCGAGGAAGTAGCGGTCGTGGGTCACGATCAGGATCGCGCCGGGGTAGTTGCGCAAATGGTTTTCGAGCCAGCCGGTTGTCTCGGCATCAAGGTGGTTGGTCGGCTCGTCGAGCAGCAGCAGTTCGGGCTGCCAGAGCAGCAGCTTGCACAGTGCGACGCGGCGCTTCTCCCCGCCCGAGAGCTTGTCCACCGCCCAGTCATCGGGCGGGCAGCGCAGCGCGTCCATGGCCTGATCGACCTTGCTGTCGAGATCCCACAGGCCCTTGGCCTCGATCTCGTCCTGCAGCTTGGTCATTTCGTCGGCGGTCTCGTCCGAATAGTTCATGGCGAGATCGTTGTAGCGGTCGAGCACGGCCTGCTGGGCTGCCACGCCCTCCATGACGTTCTGGCGCACGGTCTTGGTTTCATCGAGCTTCGGCTCCTGCGGCAAGTAACCCACGCGCGCGCCTTCCGCGACCCAGGCGTCGCCGGTCCATTCGGTGTCCATCCCGGCCATGATCTTGAGCAGGGTGGATTTGCCCGCGCCGTTGACGCCGAGCACGCCGATCTTGGCATCGGGGTAGAACTGCAGATGCACGTTGTTGAGGATCTGCTTGCCGCCCGTGTACGTCTTGGACAGGCCTTTCATGTGGTAGATGAACTGACGGGCCATGATGCTGGGCGCTCCGGATGCGAAATGAAGATTGTTGCACCGCAGGTAGCAAGCGGGGAGCGCCGGTTCAAGGAGATTGCGCTTGTGGGGTGCGCCCATCGCGTTCAATGGGTGTCATCCCCGGCGAGCCGCAGGCTCGGGAAGGGGATCAAGACGATGCGGCTCGTGGAGATGGATCCCCTTCCCGGCCTTTCAGGCCGCCGGGGATGACACCGTTTCTCGTGTGGCCGCAGGTTCGGCCACCCATCAAGGTGCTCCATGCAATTCCTCCACGATCCTCACCCTGAGCCTGTCGAAGGGCGAGACTCCAGTTGTGTGTTGGCTGGAAGCTCCTCCTTCGACGGGCTGAAGATGAGGATTCGTGGTGTGTGAGGGAGTTAGTTCGGCTAGCCTATGTGAAAATGTCCGCGATGATGCCGGCATACCAGCCGATGTTCTCGCCTTGCGTCTGCTTGCGCACCTCAGTGCTTTCCTTGAGCTGCGACACGAACGGCACCGTCGAGGTGATCTTGTCGGGGCGCGGCTCGAACTGGCCGCCGACCTTCACGGCGTCGTCGTCGTTCAGCAGGCTCCAGCAGGTGTTGGTGTAGCGCGCCGGGAAGGTGCGCGAGCCGGTCAGTTCACCGCGCAGCATCATCGCCGCGACCTTGGCCTGGCTGTTGGCGGAAAACGCCGATTTCGGCATGTCGCCGGCGATGGCCGCGTCACCCACGATGTAGATGTTCGGATCAAGCACTGAGCGCATGTTGGCCGGATCAATCGGGCAATAGCCGGATGCGTTGACGAGATTGGCGCTGCGGGCGATGGCACCTGCCATCTGGGCTGGAATGATGTTGACCAGGGCCGCATTCCTGTAGGTCTCGAAGCCGGTTTCGACGGTCATCGAGGCGGGATCGACGGACTTCACGCCCTCATGGATCTTGGGGCCGAGCCACTCGATCATGCCCGGATAATGCTTGTCCCAGCCTTCCTGGAACAGCGCCTGCTTGGAGAAATTCTCCTTCGGATCGATGATGAAAATCTTCGCATTGGTCTTGCCAGCCGCCTTCAGCACATGGGCCATCATCGAGACGCGCTCATAGGGGCCGGGCGGACAGCGGTAGGGATTGGGCGGGGCCACCATCACGATCACGCCACCATTGGGCACCGCGTCAAGCTGGGCGCGCAGAAGCTGCGTTTGCGGGCCGGCCTTCCAGGCATGCGGCATGCGCTGCTCGTGCTCACGGCCCCAGCCGGGCACGCTGTCATATTTCAGGTCGATGCCGGGCGAGAGCACCAACCGGTCGTAGGGCAGCTCCTGCCCTCCTGCGAGGCGCACGCTTCTGCGCTCGCGGTCTATGGACACCGCCATGTCATGCGCCATGGCGATGCCATTGGCCCGCGCCATGGCCTCATAGCTGTGGGTGATGTCGGCGATGGACTTGTAGCCGCCCACCACCAGGTTGGAATGCCAGCAGGTGACAAACTGGCGGCTTGGCTCCACAAGCGTCACATCCAGCGCACCTGCCGCATCCTTGGCGATGTAGCGCGCCGCCGTTCCGCCCCCTGCCCCGCCACCGATGACCACCACCTTGGGTCTGGCCTGGCCAACAACGGCCGGGCTGCCAAGCGCGAACACGCCAGCGCTGGCGCCAAGGCCAGCCAGCAGGCTGCGTCTGTTCATCGGGAATGACGACGACATGGAGTTCCTCCGGGGTTGGCAGGCATCTGATGCGCCTGTTGGGTTATATGAGTGTGACGTGAAGTTCCGTGTTTTCAAGCGGTTTTCGGATGTGTGGCCGCACTTTCAGCGTCATTCCGGGGCGGCGAAGCCGAGCCCGGAACCCATGAACGTCCCGCAACCAGGCAAACCCAGCAAGCGTGCCGACCGTCGCCTGTCTCTACTGATGGGTTCCGGGCTCGGCTTCGCCGCCCCGGAATGACGCTGAAAGTGCGGCCACACATCCGAAAACCGCTTGAAAACACGG
>JANMHN010000425.1:0-1980 GCA_031375185.1 Allobosea sp.
CCAGCCGGACTTCGGCAGCACCGGGATTTAAGGTCATGGGTGTCGCCGCATTCATGCGCGGGCTCCTTGAGCTTGGGCCGACATGGTGTCGTCAGGTTTGTCAGGTGCTGCAGTTCGTCTGCCCAGCTTGCGCTCGCCGACGAGTAACTGGATCAGGCCGATGGCCACCATCATCAGGACGATCAGTGCCGTCGAATAGGCGATGGCGATGCCGTAATCACCATTGATGGCGCGGTTGATGATGAACACCGTGGCCATTTCATATTGCGCCGAGACAAGGAAGATCACCGCCGACACCGTGGTGACAGCCCGCACGAACGAATAGACCAGCGCGGTGACGATGGCAGGCTTGAGCAGCGGCATGACCACGCGGGTCAATGTGCGGAACGTCGAGGCCCGCAAGGTGGTCGAGGCTTCATCCAGCGATTTGTCGAGCTGGCTCATCGCCGCCATGCCCGAGCGCACCCCGACAGGCAGGTTCCTGAAGACAAAGCAGATGATCAGGATGATGCCCGTGCCGGTGATCTCCACGGGCGGGATGTTGTAGGTCAGGATATAGGCCACGCCGATGACCGTGCCGGGCACACAGAACGTCAGCATGAGAGCGAATTCCAGCAGCACCTTGCCCCTGAACTGCTGGCGCGACAGCACCCAGGCCGCAAGCAGCCCGATGGTCGCGGTGATCGGTGCCGCGATAGCGGCAAGCTGGATGGTGGTGAAGAACGAGCCCCAGGCGCCGCCGGTCCACAGGATGCCGTTCGCGGTCCACTCCACCGAAAAGGCACGGCCGAAATGCGAGAGCGTCGGCGTCCAGTCGCGGCCCCAGACCTTGACGAAGCCGCCGGCCAGCGCGAGCACATACACAAAAATGGTGAGCGCGGCCCATGGCAGCGCAACGCAGAAGGCGGCGCGCCTGATGGAGACAGGCAAGGGCATGGGAATGCCGGAATCGCCCTTGCCGCTCATCGACACATAAGACGCCCGGCCCAGCACGGCGCGCTGGATGATGAAGGCGACAAGCGCAAACAGCAGCAGGATCATGGCCAATGTCCCCGCCCGGCCGAAATCGGCCTGTGCGCCGACCACAGCGAAAAAGATCTCGGTCGACAACACGCCGAATGAGCCGCCGAGCAGGATCGGGTTGCCAAAATCGGCAAGGCTTTCGACGAACACCACAAGCCAGGCATTGGCCAGGCCAGGGCGCATCAGTGGCAGCGTGACCGATGTGAAGGTGCGCATGCGGCTGGCGCGCAGGGTCTGCGACGCTTCCTCCATGGTGGGTGAAATACCCTGCACCACGCCGATCAGGACCAGGAACGCGGTGGGCGTGAAGGAGAAGACCTGCGCCAGCCAGACACCGTCAAAGCCGTAGATCCAGCGGCCAAGCTCGATCCCGGTCAGCGCCGCGACCCATTGGTTGACCAGCCCCGATCGGCCAAAGATCAATATGAGGCCCAGGCCGATGACGAAAGGCGGCGTGATGATGGGCAACACGGTGAGAAGGCGCAGCGGCTTCTTGAAGCGGAAGCCGGTTCGCGTCACCACCAGCGCGAAAGCCAGCCCCAGCACCGTGCAGGAGGTGGCCGTGGCGATGCCGAGCATCAGCGTGTTCCAGGCCACCCCGCAGGACGAACCCGAATACAGGCACGCAATGCCCCAGATCTTGGCCGCGAACATGCGCTCGCTGAAAGCGGCGCTGAAGGTCAGCCCCGCGGGCGGGAACAGGGCCTGGCCGAGAATGGTCAGGACCGGCCAGACCGTGAACAGCGCGATGGACGCAACCAGCAGGCCGACGGACCCTGCGACGAACCTGTCGCCCCCGAACAGGCCGCGCAGCGCAAGGCCCGTGGTGGTCAGCGCCGCGAATGCGGCAAACGTGATGGCCCCGCCCCAGCCGACGCCAAACTGGCGCTGGTCAAGATCGCCGAACAGGGCCTCCATGAACGGATAGCTCCAGCCGCGCACGCCGATGAACCAGCC
>JANMHN010000435.1:0-10862 GCA_031375185.1 Allobosea sp.
TAACAAAAAAACTGGCCGGCACATGGCCGACCAGTTCGGTATGCCCGATTCAAACGTGTGACATGCGCTCACATCGGAGCGTAGCTGGCGGGGAACCAGTTGTAACCTGCGCCATCCTTGGCCACGAAACCGGTAGCCGGGAAGGCCGCATGATAGAACGAGACCTGCATCTTGTCTGTTGCGGCCATGTCAAGCAGCTTGCGGCGCGTCTCGACAGCCAGCGGCTTGTCGATGTCGAAGCCCAGATGCCATTGCGGATTGCGCGCGAAGATGCGCGGATCGTTCGAAGCATCCCCCACCACCATCAGCGATGATGTGCCGGACGAGACGATGAAGGACACGTGGCCGGGCGTGTGACCGGGCGACGCGATCGCCGTGATACCGGGCACGGCTTCCTTGCCGATGTCCAGACGGCGCAAGTCCTTGGCGATCGGCGTGAACACCCTCCGCGCCACCAGAAAGGCCCCGCGCCCGGCTTCCGGCACAGAGGCCATCCGGGCATCATCCATGTAGAAATCCCAGTCAGCGGTCGGCACGACGATTTCCGCATTGGGATAGACAAGAGCGCCTTCCTTGCTGCGCAGGCCATTGATGTGGTCAGGGTGAAAATGGCTGATCAGGACAGTGTCGATCTGCTTGGGATCTATGCCGGCGGCTGCCATGTTCGCGGCCATCTGGCCGGTCGTCGGCGCACCGCTGTTGTTGAACCCGGCATCGATCAGCACCAGCTTTGTGCCCGTGTTGACCACGATGGTGGTGAAATGGTTGGTTGCCTGCTCTGTCGACATGAAATTGGCTGCCAGCAGTTTCTTGACGTCTTCCAGCGGCACATTCGGGATGCGGTTGGGGTCGATGGGGCCACGCACAATGCCATCATGGATGGCCGTGACCTCGAACTCGCCGACCTTCCAGCGGAAGAACCCTGGAACCTGCTTGCCGACCATGGGCGCGGCAGCCTGGGCGGGGGCAATGCCGCCTTGCAGCGCTGGGGCTGCAAGCGCGGCAGCGCCAGCGGCCATGATGGCACGACGTGAAATGGACATGAGACTCTCCCCTTCGTTGGTTTTATTAGTCTAGCCTAACCTGACGAGATGACGGGGCAATCACAATCGCGCCGCAAAATGCCACAAGCGCCGCTGCGCCGGTCACAAATTGGCGAGAGCGCACGTGCGCAACACAAAGCCCGGCGCACGCATCACCTTCTGGATGTTGATGCAACGAGACCGACAAGATCCAGCAGTCGCTGAAAAATCCCTTGCAGTCATCGCGAGCGAAGTGCGGCCATCCAGAATTGCGCAAGAGCGCGCGTCATGGTGGCAGTTCCGTCCTGAGGCTCATCGCTGACTGCCGGCGACCGCAGTGGATTGCTTCGGTGCTCGCAATGACGGATCCTGTGGCGTTTTTCAGAAACCTGCTAGCCAAAGGAGGCGGGCGGGCGGACAATGATCACCTTGTCCTTGCCGTTCAGGCTGATGTACCGCACCCCGCCCTCCTGCTTCACGCCATCGAATGTCTTGGTGTTGTTCTTGGGGCCGGAATGGCCGAACCCGTCACCTGCACCGCTGGCCTCCGCGATCACGAGCGAGCCGGGAAGGACATCGCTTGACGCGATCAGCGCGATATGGCCCGGCTTTCGGGTTTCGATGCGGCTGCTGGTCATCCAGATGATCATGTCGCCCATGCGGGCCTCATCCGCATCCCATATCAAGGGTGAACTGCCTTTGGGGACACCCTTGAAAGCCCGGTCGACAAGAAAATGGCACCCTGCACCACCGCTGTACTTGCCAATGTCGATGCGGCCGATGGCGTCAAAGTAGGCCACGGCAAATCCCGTACAGTCCACGCCAAGAGCCTTGTCGGCAAAATCCTGAAGTGCCGCTTCCTTGACCGCTCCGCTCTCGACGG
Source organism: Allobosea sp. (assembly GCA_031375185.1). Classification (GTDB taxonomy): domain Bacteria; phylum Pseudomonadota; class Alphaproteobacteria; order Rhizobiales; family Beijerinckiaceae; genus Allobosea. Next base: position 1,906 of record JANMHN010000435.1, read on the forward strand.
CCAGGCCCAGGATATGCTCGCAGTCATCCGGGCTGACCTTGCCCATGCTGGCACGCAGAAAAGCCCCCTTGTTGACGACCAGCCGCTTCTTGTCGGCAGCGGCGCGCACAGCGTTGCGTCGTCTGGCGCCATCATCGTCGGCATGCACACCGATCATGTACTTGTTGATTGAAACCGAGACGTCGTTGATCTCGATGTTGTGATAGCGGCTTACAAAATCTGCCGGGCTGTAACTGATGATGGCGGTCGCATTCGAGGCATCGGGTATGTTTGGTGCCATGGACATATCTCCGAATGCTTGGAGCGCAATTCTGGCGAGGAATATGCCGTTGCGTCATCTTCCTCAAAGTACACATGCTGCCAGATAGCGCAACAGAACGTTTGGTTTGCGCTGCAGGCTCCCGGCAACACACTTTGCCTTGCACCTCTGCTGGCGAACTAGCAGTATCAAAAAAGCCGGAGCGCTAACGCTCCGGCTTTTTCTTGACATATCGATGGTCCTGTTTGGGACAGATCGTTCAGCCCGTGACCTTGAGGTCGTCGGCAGACTGCTTGCCGGTGCGGCGGTCAGTCGCCATTTCGTAGGAAACCTTCTGGCCATCCCTCAATTCGGTCAGACCGGCACGCTCGACAGCGCTGATGTGGACGAAGATATCCTGCGAACCCTGATCGGGCTGGATAAAACCATAGCCCTTGGTGGAGTTGAACCATTTAACGGTGCCGGTCGCCATTGTCTTGTTGCTCTCTTTTCGCATCTGCATTGAACGGCACTGCGCAGGCAGGCCGGATCTTGTCTCGATGCCCGGCAGTCACGCCAATTCAGCAATCGAATACCGTTTGAATTATTCGATGCGGTTTTATGTGTCAATCAAAGGCTTCAGATCGAAGACGTGACCGCCGGCAACAAGCGCAGTCAGACAACGAATGCCCAGACATCGAGCGCCGCCGGAGCGCCGGCCATCAGGCCACACGCTGTTCATGCGCCGGAATTGCGGGAAGCGTGTCCATGACGCGGGTGGATGGCACCGTGAACATGACCTCAGTGCCGACCCTGATCTTGGACTTGAGCGTGAAGGTGCCGCCATGCAGGTCGACGAGACCCTTGACGATGGGCAGGCCGAGCCCGGAGCCTTCCTCGGCTGTCTTGATGGCCTGCGAGCCGCGCCCGAAGCTGGACAGAACAGTCTTGAGTTCGTTTTCGGGAATGCCCGGACCGTTGTCCGTGATCGAGACGTATTGCCCGCCATTGGCGGTCCAGCCCACTTTCAGCATGATGTCGCCCCCTTGCGGGGTGAACTTCACGGCATTGGACAGCAGATTGAGAATGATCTGGCGCATCGCACGCTCGTCAGCCCAGATCTTGGGAAGATCAGGTTCGACAGCCTGACGGATCGTCTGGTTCTTGGCCTTGGCGCGGAGCGTGAGCATGTGCATGCCTTCGTCTGCGATGTAAGCGAGGTTGATGGCCTCTTCCTTCAGCTCATAGCGGCCAGCCTCGATGCGTGACAGATCGAGAATCTCGTTGATGAGGTTGAGCAGGTGTTGACCGCTGGCGTGAATGTCACCCGAGTATTCACGGTATGGTGCCGAGGCATGGGGGCCGAAGACCTCGTTCTTCATCACCTCCGAAAAACCAAGGATGGCATTCAGCGGGGTTCTCAATTCATGGCTCATCGTGGCCAGAAATTTCGATTTGGCGAGGTTGGCATCCTCCGCCTTGCGCCGGGCATCCTCCGAGTTGATCGTGGCCGTCTCGAGTTCGGCGATCAGAATGTCCTTTTCCGCCCTGAACTCCAGCGTGGACACCGACTGCGAATACAGCCTGTTGCCAAGGAAGAGGAAGAAGAGTTGCGCGACAATTCCGACGCCGCCCAGCGTGACCGAACCCATGTCGCGATCGAACCACAGATAGGTTCCCATCATCGCTGCCACTGGAAAGATGGCGCAGTAGACGGCTCCCGGAATGGTGTAGCAGCCCATCACGACCACGGTTCCATAGAACAGCAGGGCGGCGACGACGAAGATTTTTGCACCCGGCTCATCCACGCCGAGAAACATCACGACAAGTCCTGCCCAGACCAGCGACTGCAAGGCCGCAAGCCCGATCAGGCCCTGGCGGCTGGATTCTACATCCGCATCTTCCGCGCGCAACACGCGGCGCGACCTTACGAACAGCGTCGCGCAGGCCAGCGCCGCGCAAGTGCCCCACATGAGCACAAGCTGAGGCCGAACCCAGAGCGTCGCAATCAGGCAGACCAGGCAGGCCAGCCCGAGCATGATCATGGCGGAAACACCGGATGATTTCTGGGCAAACTGCCGGATCAGCTCCGTTTCAAATGAGCGTTCAAGCCCGCTGGCCGAGGTCAGGCGTTCGCGCACATTCTGAAGATTGCGTCCAAGCTGCCTGCGCTGACCGAGACGATCTTCATCGTTCCCACGGCTGCGGGAGCTGGTTCCTGCTGTTACAGGGGCCTTCTCGGGACGCGTGGCACCTGACATACGAACGCTCAAACACCTTGCAACGACACAACACGCAGTGGAATGCTGTCAGCATGCACATGAATCGTTAATGTCTTGCTGATGCGTCCCTCCCGTTTTCCACCTATCCGCCAACACGCACGGCGACCCAGGCTGACCGACTGGGCCGCTGGCCTCTGTGCGCTTGTCCTGCTGGCGTTTCTGGCGCGGGAAATCGACAGGCGGTGGGCCACACCGGAGATCGTCGCCGGGTTCGGCGAAGCCATCGATGGTGACAGCCTCAAGGTTGCCGGACAGGAGATCAGGCTGAAGGGCATCGACGCGCCCGAGCTTTCGCAATGGTGCGACAATCGTGTGGGCCGAACCTATGCCTGCGGTGTCGAAGCGAAGAAATGGCTCAGGGCACGGCTGCTGCGCGGCGCGGTGAGCTGCCGCATCGAGGGACGCGACCGTTACAGCCGCCTGCTGGGAACCTGCACGCGCGGCGACGAGGTTCTGAATGACGCCATCGTGCGCGAAGGGCTGGCGGTCGATTTCGGCGGATACCGTTCTGCCCAAAGCCATGCGCAGCGCCATCAGAACGGGCTGTGGAGTGGCAAATTCATGCTTCCTTCGGAATACCGCGCTGCACATCCGCGATCCTGACGCGCTCACAGATGCGTGAGACGGCAGTGACGTTCGCCCAGATACCGCCCAGATGTGCTGTCATCACCTGACCAAGCCAACAGGAGGAGAGTTCTGCCATGATCGACCTGAGCATCAACGGTGCTGTTCGCCGGTTCGACATCGATCCGGACATGCCGCTTCTCTGGGCGCTGCGCGACCATGCCGGGCTGACCGGCACGAAATTCGGGTGCGGCATTGCCCAGTGTGGAGCCTGCACGGTGCATGTCGATGGCCAGCCGGTCCGTTCATGCTCGATGCCGGTCTCGGCTGTCGCGGGCGCGAGGATCACCACGATCGAAGCCGCCTCTGGTCCGGTCGCAAAGGCCGTGCAGGCAGCATGGACGGCGCTCGACGTGCCGCAATGCGGCTACTGCCAGTCAGGGCAGGTCATGGCCACGATCGCACTGCTGGAAGCCAACAGGACACCGTCCGATGCGGACATCGATGCGGCGCTGACCGGCAACCTGTGCCGCTGCGCCACCTATGCCCGAATCCGGTCCGCCGTCCACGAAGCCGCAAAAGCACTTGGCTGAAGGAGTTACAATCATGCTCGCCAGAATGATCCAGCGCCTTGATAATGCCGCTCCCTCCCGCCGCGCCTTTCTCATCGGTGCCTCTGCCATGGCAGGCGGCCTTGCCATCGGGTTCAGACCTGCGGAAGCAACGACGGTGGCAAGCAAGGGGCTGGTGCCCTTCGATGCCTATCTCCGCATCGCGCCTGACAGCACCGTCACGGTCATCAGCGCCCACATGGACATGGGGCAAGGTATCTATGACGGCATCGCGACCCTGGTGGCCGAGGAACTGCACGCGGACTGGTCGCAGATGAAGGCCACTGGTGGTTCGGGCAACCCGAAGCTCTATGGCAATGTCGCCTGGGGCGGGATGATCCAGGGCACGGGCGGATCGACGGGCGCTGCCTCGTCATGGGAGCGCTACAGGATCGCGGGCGCAACCGCCCGGCAGATGCTCGTGGCCGCTGCCGCTGCTGAATGGGGCGTTCCGGCCAGCGACATCAAGGTCGAGGCCGGCGTGATCTCGCATGCGAATGGCCGCAAGGCCAGCTTCGGTGACATGGCGGCGAAGGCAGCAAGCCAGCCCGTACCTGCCAGCGTGACCCTCAAGGATCCAAAGGACTGGGTCTTCATCGGCAATGACAAGCTGCGCCGCCTCGACTCCATGGCCAAATCCAGCGGAAAGATGGATTACACCATCGACGTGCGATTGCCTGGCATGCTCACCGCCGTGCCGATCCACCCTCCCCTGTTCGGCGCGGTGGTGACATCCTTCGATGCGAGCAAGGCCAGGGCCATCAAGGGCGTGGTGGATGTCGTGCAGCATCCGCGCGGACTTGCCGTGGTGGCTGTGGACATGTGGACGGCGCTCAAGGGGCGCGAGGCCGTCACGGTGGTCTGGGACGAGAGCAAGGCCGAGAAACGCTCCAGCGCCGATCTTGCGAAAGAGTATCGCGAGCTTTCGATGAAGCCGGGCACAGCCACAGCCCGCAACGACGGCAACGCCGAGGCCGCCATCGCGGGAGCGGCCCGCACCATCGAGGCCACATTCGAGTTTCCCTACATCGCGCACGCCGCGCTTGAGCCGCTCAACGCCGTGGTGCGGCGCAATGACGACGGAACGCTCGAGATCTGGGGCGGCCACCAGATGCCCGACATCTACCAGGGCACGGCGGCGGCCATTGCCGGCATCGCGCCTGACAAGCTGAAGATGCACGTGATGAAAACCGGCGGCGGCTTTGGCAGACGCGCTGTCATTGACGCGGATGTCATCGTCGAAGCGGTGTCTGTGGCGAAGGCCATCGGTTTCCGTGCGCCCGTCAAGATGCAGTGGACGCGCGAGGATGACATGCGCGCAGGCCGTTATCGCCCCGCCTATGTCCACCGCCTGAAGGCAGGCATCGACACCGACGGCAGGATCACGGGCTGGTACAACCACATCGTCGGTCAATCCATCGTGGCCGGAACGCCTTTCGCGGCGCAGATGGTGACCAATGGCGTCGATCTGACGTCCGTAGAAGGCGCCAACAACCTGCCTTACAGGTTCGCAGCGCAAAAAGTCGACCTGACCACGACGCAGACCGGCGTTCCCGTGCTGTGGTGGCGTGCCGTGGGCTCGACCCACACCGCCTATGCGGTTGAGGTCTTCCTCGACGAGATCGCGGCCATGACAGGCAAGGATCCTTACGCATACCGCATGTCGATGCTGGACCCCGCCTCGAAACATGCGGGCGTGCTGAAGCTCGCGGCCGAGAAAGCCGGCTGGGGAACACCCCTGCCCGCCGGGCGTTTCCGCGGGATCGCACTGGCCGAGAGCTTCAACACGGAAGTGGCGCAGGTCGTCGAAATCTCCCTGAAGCCCAACGGCTCGTTCAAGGTCGAACGCGTGGTCTGCGCCGTGAACTGCGGCGTTGCGATCAACCCCGACAATGTGCGCGCCCAGATGGAGGGCGGCATCGGCTTCGGGCTTGGCGCGGTGATGAAGTCACAGACCACGCTCGACAAGGGCCGGGTGGTGGAAGCCAATTTCGACAGCCACGAGGTGCTGCGCTTCGACGAGATGCCCGTGGTCGAGGTGCATATCGTGCCCTCGACAGCAAAGCCATCGGGCGTGGGCGAGCCCGGCGTGCCGCCCATCGGCCCCGCCGTCGCCAACGCGATCTTCGCCGCCACGAAACGCCGGATGCACGTGCTGCCCTTCGCGCGCGGGGAGAATGCGTGAGGAAGCCCACTGCATCGGCTGCAATGATCAAGCGTGGCTGATGCGGTAGGTTTTGTTTTGAAAAGATCGCTGCAGCAGACAACTGGCGCGCCCACGGGGAATCGAACCCCGGTCTCATCCGTGAAAGGGACGTGTCCTAACCGCTAGACGATGGGCGCGGGCTTGTTGCGGGGGTTCAGCACCCATGCGAAGCAGCGTCGGTATAGTTGCGGCTCATCATTCGGGCAAGTGCGAAATCCACCGACGCCTGCGGTTTTTTGCCCATAGCCGCGTTTCGCTCAGGATCGACCGGACGACCCAGGCCTTGCCACGTCCTGCAGGCGCAATTCGGCGCGTTCGCCGCCACCCCATCGATCAACCGACAAGGTCGCCGCCACATAGGCAGGCTCGCCGCGCAGCGCCATCAGCGCATGCCCGAGCGGCTGGTCCGCCGCACGGAAGGCCACACCGTTCGCCACGGCGCCATCGCCCGCCCTGATCTTCACCCTGACATGGCCGCCGCTGCCGACAACCTGGACATCCACGATCCGGTGCTGGCCGAACACGAAGGTCGGTTCAGGTGAGCCCGAACCGAACGGGCCCGCCGATGCCAGTTCCGCCACCAGCCGGGGCGTGACGCTTGCCGCTGTCAGCGAGGCATCGATCAAAAGACCATCATTTGCGCTGGCGTTATCGACCGCTTGCCACAAAGCCCCCGTGATGAAGACGCGGAAGGCTTCAAGGCCGCCTTCAGGCAGGGTGGCGCCCGCTGCCATGGCGTGCCCCCCGCCTTTCACGATGATGCCGCCCTCTGCAGCCGCGCGCACGGCCCGGCCCAGATCGACGCCAATGACAGAGCGGCCAGATCCCGTGCCCGCGCCATGCCCATCCAGCGCGAAGGCGAAGGCAGGTCGGCGGAAGCGCTCCTTCAGGCGCGACGCCACAAGACCGACGATGCCGGGATGCCAGGCTGGCGAGGCGGCCACGATCACGGGCTGCTCCGGGCTGCGCTGCAACGAGGCATCGACCTCGGCCACGGCTTCCTCGACAGCCGCTCGCTCGATCTCCTGCCGGTCGCGGTTGAGATCGTTGAGCTGGACCGCGATGTCGCGGGCGCTGATCTCGTCATCCAGCATCAGCAGCCTGGCACCGAGGGACGCATCGCCGATGCGGCCTCCGGCATTGATGCGCGGGCCGATCAGAAAGCCGAAATGCCAGGCTTCCAGCGGGCCATTCAGGCCTGACACGTCCATCAGCGCGGCAAGACCGGGCCGGGCCCGCTGCCGGGCGATAGCGAGGCCCTGGCGCACGAAAGCACGGTTGAGACCCATCAATGGCGCGACATCGGCCACGGTCGCAAGGGCGACAAGATCAAGCTCGCCCAGAAGATCGGGCGCGGTTCGGACGCCCCAGTGGCCGCTGGCGCGCAGAGCGCGAGACAACCCGGCCAGCGCCATGAACACGACGCCAGCGGCACACAGATGCCCGAGGCCAGACATGTCATCCTGCCGGTTCGGATTGACCAGCGCGGTGACATCGGGAAGGGCAACAGGGGCCTGGTGGTGGTCAAGCACCAGCACATCCATGCCGATGCGAGCCGCTTCAGCCAGCGCCTCATGGCTGGTCGTGCCGCAATCCACCGTGACAAGCAGCGTGGCCCCCTCGCCTGCCAGCATGCGGATCGCTTCGCTGTTGGGGCCATAGCCCTCGATCAGGCGGTCCGGAATGTGGATGCGCGGTCTTGCACCCGCGGCCATGAGATAGCGCGCGAGCAGCGCTGACGAGCAGGCACCGTCAACATCATAGTCACCGAAGATGGCAACGCTTTCGCGGGCCTTCACGGCGCGGACGAGGCGAGACACGCAAGGCTCCATGTCCACCAGCACGGACGGGTCGGGCATCAGGTCACGCAGGCGCGGCTCCAGAAAAGCCTTGAGATCGGGGCCTGTCACGCCGCGTGCCGCCAGAACACGCGCCAAGGTGTCAGGCAGGCCTTCGACCTGGACCAGGCTTTCCGCCAGCGCAAGGCCAGGCCCCGAAAGCCGCTGACGCCAGGGCCGACCAAGCTCGGACCGGGCCACACCAAGGAAAAGAGGATTCATCTCTGCCGTTTCAATCGTTGCCATTGGCGTTTGCGGGCCGGAATTGTCATATGCGATTCTTGAGCTTAAGGGTCTGCCGCCATGCCTGATCCACTTCCGACCCTGCCTGCTCTCTGGACACCCAAGCTGGCAGCGCCCGAACCACGTGCGCTTTGCACGGATTGCGGCGTCTCGCGCATGGCCGATCCCAAGGCATGTGGTCGCGCCTGCCAGTTCATCAAGCCGGACTATCCGGCGCTGGAAGCGAAGGTGCATGGCCGTGCGCGCGATCCCGCGCGGCCTGACGAGCTGCATTTCGGCCCGTTTCGGCAGATGCACCGCGCGGCGCTGAAGAGCCCCGCTCCCGGCGCGCAGTGGACCGGCATCACGACACGCATGGCCGAGCGGCTGCTCGAAACCGGGGCTGTGGACGCCGTGCTGACCATGGCTCCGGACGCGTCAGATCCGTGGAAGCCGGTGCCCGTGCTGGTGACGGACCCGCGCGAACTGGCCAGGTGCCGCGGCATGCGCATGGGCTATGCGCCGCTGCTCGCGCTGCTGGAACCCGCCATCGCACAGGGTTTCAAGCGCCTCGCCATCATCGGCATCCCGTGCCAGATCCACGCGCTGCGCACGCTTGAGGCGGAGCTTGGTTTCGAGCGGCTGTACGTGATTGGCACACCATGCTCGGACAACACGACCACTGCCAACTTCCACACTTTCCTTGAGCTGCTCTCCGAGAAGCCGGAAACCATCACCTATCTCGAGTTCCGCGCCGATTATCATGTCGAATTGCGATTCAGTGACGGGCGCAAGCGGGAGATCCCCTTCCTGCAATTGCCGATCTCCAAACTGCCGCGTGATTTCTTCCCCCTTACCTGCCGCACCTGCGTGGACTACACCAATGTCCTTGCCGACATCACGGTGGGCTATATGGGCGGCCAGGGTCAGCAATGGCTGATCGTGCGAAACCAGCGCGGGCAGGAGTTGATCGATCTGCTGGGTGACGAGGTCGCG
>JANMHN010000454.1:0-13302 GCA_031375185.1 Allobosea sp.
CGCCCCGTGGCCTGGCGCGGCTCGGAGATGATGGCGGTCGCAGCCCAGCACAGCAAGATCCACGTCGCCATCGCCACCTGGGTCTGGCCTTCGATGTTCGACATCGAGGCCAAGATGAAAGGCATCCGCATCGACATCGCGGAATACCGCAGGCCCGACCCGCTGTGCGCGCCCGTCCATGCCAAGGCGGCAGGGCTTTACATGATCTGTACCATCTCCAAGCACAAGGCGGAGAAGCATGGCTATGCCGATGCCATGATGCTGGACTGGCAAGGCAGGGTGGCCGAATGCACGGGTGCCAACATCTTCTTCATCAAGGACGGCGCCATCCACACGCCGATTGCCGACTGTTTCCTCAACGGCCTGACGCGCCAGACCGTGATCGCCATGGCCCGCGCTCACGGCATGGAGGTGATCGAGCGACGCATCATGCCGGAGGAGCTTTCCAGCTTCAACGAGTGCTTTATCGTCGGCTCAGCCGCCGAGGTCACACCGGTGTCCGAAGTCGGGCCCTATCGCTTCACCCCCGGCAACATGAGCCGCGCACTGGTCGAAGGCTACGCGGACGCGGTGAGGGGCAAAAAGAAGGCGGCTTGACGAGGCAGTATCACTGTCATCCCGGCCTTGAGCCGGGATCGCCCGGTGCGCGCATAGCTATCCGAAGAGAAGCGCCGTCTCGTCAATCGATCCCGGTCAAGCCCGGGATGTCGGCGATTGATCCGCTTGCGCTTTTCGGCTCCGGAAACGCGCAGCTGACGTTCTGAGCTGCCAGATCATCCCCCGTTGAGATGGAATCCATCTCAACGGGGGATGATCGACCACCATAATTGAGAGCATTGCGTCCTCACAAAACCGGCAACCACTTTTGTGCGCAATGCTCTAGGCTGTCTCCTCAACCGGCAGGAGAGCCCCATGACCGATGAACGTGTCCGCGCCCTGGCACATGAACTGCTGGAAAGCGGTGTCGAGCACCTCAGCGAGACCCAACGCCGCGCCATCATGCACATTGCCCAGAAGCGGCATGTTTCGCGCAATGCCAGCCAGCACTATGACGAGGGCATGACCTTTGGCCAGCAGCTCTCAGACAGCGTGGCCAAATGGGGCGGGTCGTGGTTTTTCGTGTCGGGGTTTGGCCTGTTCCTGGTGGCTTGGGCCTTGATCAACTCCTGGCTTTTGACGAGCGAAGCGCGCTTTGACCCCTATCCCTACATTTTCCTCAACCTCATTCTGTCAATGATCGCCGCTATCCAGGCTCCCATCATCATGATGAGCCAGAACCGGCAGGCGGCGAAGGACCGGATCGAGGCGCAGCTCGACTATGAGGTGAATCTGAAAGCTGAACTCGAGATCATGTCGCTGCATGACAAGCATGACCGGATGCACGCCTTGCTGCTCAAGGTCGCGGGGGATGGTGGCAGCAAGGCTTGATGGTGGCAGGACGTTCCGTCGTAGCGAGCGCAGCGAAGTATGCCAGCCTTGCCGACCAACAAATCCTCATCCTTCGACGGGGTCAGGATGAGGGTTGTGGGCGACATCAGATTGGATGGCTTCGATGCGTGCGGCGTGACGGCCTACCACCTTGCCGCCGCCTGATCATCCTCGGCCTTGGCCTCGACCCAGCCGCCAGTGCTGCCATCGATCAGGTGCTCGCGTTTCCAGAACGGAGCGCGGGTCTTGAGATAATCCATCATGAAATCGGCGGCTTCGAATGCGGCCCGGCGGTGGGCTGAGGCCGCGATGACCAGAACGATGTCGTCGCCTGGCCTGATCAGGCCGTAGCGGTGGATCGCGGTCAGGCCCATCAGCGGCCAGCGATTGAGCGCGGTGTCCGCGACACGGGCGATCTCGTCCTCGGCCATGCCGGAATAGTGCTCAAGCTCAAGCGCCTTGAGCCTCCCGCCCTCGTCGCGGCACAGGCCCGTGATGGTGACCATGGCGCCGATATCAGCCCGGCCAGCCGTCAGCCGTGCGGTCTCAGTGGGAATGTCGAAAGGTTCGGCCTGGATGCGGATGGTGGGGCGCATGTTACCCCCCTGTCATCGGCGGGAAGAACGCGATCTCGCTGGCGCCGTTGATGGGCGCGTCATGGGAGGCGTGTGTCTTGTCGAGTGCGACGCGGATGACAGACGCGTGCTCGAAGGCATGTTCGTGGTTTTCTCCGCGCGTTTTCTGCCAGTCCAATAGGTCGGCCACGGTGATGATGCTTGGGGGCAAGGCGACCTGCTCGTCGGGCATGCCGACGCGTTCGCGCACCCAGGCGAAGTAGACCAGTCTGGTGGTGGCACGATCCGTCATGGCGTGGTCTGTTTGTCGCGCTCGTCTTCGGCCACCAGATGCCGGATCCCGGAGCGGAAATAGTCCCATCCCGTGTAGATGGTCAACATGGCCGCAACCCACAACAGCGTGATGCCGATCTGAATCGTGCCGGGCAGGACGGTCTCGCCAGCTGGGCCTGCGATGAGGAAGCCGACAGCCACCAACTGCGCGACGGTCTTCCATTTGGCGACCTTGCTGACGGGAACAGACACCTGCAGTTCCGCCAGAAACTCGCGCAGGCCCGACACCAGGATTTCGCGGCACAGGATGATGATCGCGGCCCAGAGCGCCATGCCGGAAATGGTTTCATCAGCTGCCAGCATCAGGAGGCACGAGGCCACCAGCAACTTGTCGGCAATCGGGTCCAGCATGCGCCCGATGGCTGATTGCTGGTGCCAGGCGCGGGCGAGATAACCGTCAAAATAGTCGGTGATGGCGGCGATGATGTAGATCGCCAGCGCGATCCAGCGCACCCAGTCGTCACGCGGCCAAAACAGCAGGCCAACCACCGCCGGGATGGCGAGTATCCGCCCATAGGTGAGCAGGTTGGGCACCGAAAAGGGCCCGGGCCTGCGCAAGCTGTCTGGCAGAATCGTCATGGCCCTACACAATAGCGATGTGATGTGACGGTCAACTCGCGCATATGCTCGCCCGATTTGCAAAGTGGGCGAACGGGCATTGCCTCACTTTACCGTGACCGCCGTACCCGATGCCGAAACCATCAACATCGACTCTCCCGATCCAAGTGCTCCGTAGTCAAGATCAACACCGATGATGGCATTTGCACCCTTGGCGCGGGCCTCGTCCTCGAGTTCCTTCAGAGCTTCGTCGCGAGCATCGCGCAGAACGCGCTCGTAGCTGCCCGACCGCCCCCCGACAACGTCGCGGATTGACGCGAAGAAATCGCGGAAGATGTTGGCCCCCATGATGGTCTGACCCGTGACGACGCCGTGATACGTCACAACTGTCTTGCCTTCGATGCTGTTCGTGGTGGTAACAATCATGATGCCCTCTGTGTCAGCTCTCATGGAAGTAGTTATGTACGGCTTTCGCGGTTGCAAGGTTGACGCCCGGCGCGCGGGCGAGATCGTCCAGAGATGCGCGCTGGATGGCTTTCAGCGTGCCGAAATGCAGCAGCAGCGCGCGCTTGCGCGTGGGGCCGATACCGGCGATCTCGTCCAACGGATTGCTCATGGCGTCGCGCTTGCGCTTGGCGCGGTGCGTGCCGATGGCAAAACGGTGAGCCTCGTCGCGCAGGCGCTGGATGAAATACAGCGCCGGATCGCGCGGGGGCAGCTTGAACGGCTCGCGGCCAGACATGAAAAAGGTTTCGCGGCCTGCATTGCGCTCCTCGCCCTTGGCGATGGCGACCAGCGGAATGTCGTCGACACGCAACTCCTTCATGACCGCGCGCGCCACCTCGAACTGGCCCTTGCCGCCGTCGACGACGACCAGGCTGGGTGTGGTGGGGAAGGTGGTGTCGGTGTCATCTGCATCGTCATTGCGAGCAGAGCGAAGCAATCCAGTCTCCAGTGGTTCGGCAAGGTTTTCTGGATTGCTTCGCTGCGCTCGCAATGACGCGTCTGCTTCCACCTCTGGCGCCACGAAATCCTTGACTGCATTCGCCGCCCGTTCCTTGGCGATCCTCGAAAACCGCCGGGTCAGGACTTCGCGCATCATGCCGTAATCATCACCGGCAATTGTGTCGGTGCTGATGTTGAAGGTGCGGTAGTGGGTTTTCATGAAACCGTCAGGCCCGGCCACGACCATGCCGCCGACCGCGTTGGTGCCCATTATGTGCGAATTGTCATACACTTCGACACGTTGAGGTGTCTTGGCCAGACCGAATGCTTCCCCGAGCGAGACCAAGAGCTTTGTCTGCGCTGTCGTCTCCGCCAGCTTGCGGCCTAGCGCTTCGCGGGCGTTCTTCAGCGCCATCTCGACAAGGTCGCGTTTTTCACCGCGCCTGGGTGCAGCCACCTCGACCTTGAAGCCCATGCGGGTAGACAAGGCAGCGGACAGCACGTCCATGTCGTCGACCTCGTGCGAGATGAGCACAAGGCGCGGGGCTGGCTTGTCATCGTAAAATTGCGCGATGATCGAGGCCAGCACCTCCGCTACCGGAAGGTTGCGATCAGCGCGCGGGAACAGCGCGCGGTTGCCCCAGTTCTGGAAATTGCGGAAGAAGAAAATCTCGACGCAAAACTGCCCGGCCTGCTCGTCGATGGCAAAGACGTCAGCCTCCTCGACGCTCTGGGTGTTGATGTCCTGGCTGGATGTGACGGCGGAGAGCGCCGCCAGCCGGTCCCGGTAGCGGGCGGCGGTCTCGAATTCCATGTTGCCGGAAGCAGCCTGCATGCGCGTGGCCAGCTCCTGTTTCACCGTGCTGACCCGGCCCGACAGGAAGCCGCGCGCTTCGGAGGCCAGCTTGGCATAATCGGTGATCGAGATTTCGCCCGTGCAGGGCGCGGCGCAGCGCTTGATCTGGAACAGCAGGCAGGGCCGGGTCCGGTTCTCGTAGAAACTGTCCGAGCAGGAGCGCAGGAGAAAGGCCTTCTGCAGCGCGTCGACCGTGCGTTTCACCGCCCAGACCGATGCGAATGGGCCGTAATAGTCGCCCTTGCGCTGGCGCGAGCCGCGGTGCTTGGTGATCTGCGGGGCAGGGTGGTCGCCGGTCAACAGGATGTAGGGGAAAGACTTGTCGTCGCGCAGCAGCACGTTGTAACGCGGCCTGAGCTGCTTGATCAGGTTTGATTCCAGCAGCAGCGCCTCGGTTTCCGTGCCGGTGCTGACGAACTCCATCTGCGCGGTTTCGGAGATCATGCGCGCCACCGCATTGGTGTGGGCGCGCCCGGCGGCGTATTGGCCGACCCGCTTTTTCAGGTTCTTGGCCTTGCCGATATAAAGCACGTCGCCCGCCGCATCGAACATGCGATAGACGCCCGGCGCATTCGGCAGGTTTCGCACGAAGCCGGCGATCACTTCGGTGCCGGCCTTCAGCTTTTCGGGGATCGCGGCAAGATCAAGTTCAGGCGCGTCGTCACCTGCCGCCTCAAGGGCGTCATCAAGGTCGATGTCGCTTGTGTCCGGCACATCGTCTGTACGGTCGCGGCCCATCGCCCGCATGCTCCGGAGGGTCAGGCCTTTGTCGGTCTGGCTTTTGCTGGTTTCGTTTCTGCCACAGTCGGTTGGCCCGACATGGCATCGAGCCTCGCGGTAAGCCGCTCGTTGTCTTCCCGCGCCATGATGGCCATCTCGCGCACAGCCTCGAACTCTTCGCGCGTCACAACGTCCATATCGGCTAAAATCCGCTGCATCTGGGTTTTCACGACAGTTTCAACCTCGCGCCGCACGCCCTGCGCCGCACCGGCGGCATCGGTGACAAGGCGGGCGACTTCATCAAGCAAACGGTTGGGCGTGTTCATGGTCATGTGTCCTGCGGTTTGGTTTGCGCTCATAGCATGTTGGCACGCTGGTGACACCGGCGAATGGTCACGCGGACAGGGCGCAAATGAGGTCTCTGATCGCCTACAGGCTGGCGGCTGCGCGCGCCGCCTGGTCATACTGGCCGGACAGTGCCCTGAGCTGCGCCGCAATGTCGGACAGCTTGGCAGCGTCGACGCCTGTCCCAAGCACTGATTTGACCAGCAGTGCCTCGCGCACCTCCCGGTAGCGGGCACAGAGCGCCTCACCTGCTGGCGTGACCTGCACGGTCTTTTCCTTGCCGAGGCGGCCGGCTTTCACCAGCTTCAGCTTTTCCAGTTTCTTAAGTGAATAGCTGACCACATGCGTATCCTCGATGTTGAGCACGAGGCAGACGTCCGCTAGCCGCTTGGCTTTTCCGCGATGATTGACGTTGTGCATCACCAGCACGTCAAGCGGGGACAGGTCAGGCATGCCAGCTGCCGCCATGCAGCGCACCATCCAGCGGTTGAAGGCATGCACCGTCATGATCATGCCAAACTCGAACTCCGACAGCGCCGGAAGCGCGCCGGAGGCGAGGTGGCCCGACGAGACGATGGGGCCGAGATATGAAGCGCCTGACTCGGCCATTGTGCTCTCCTGCTCTCCTCGGGACAAGGACGCCGCCATGGCGGACCATGGCGGCGCGGGTGTTCAAGTCGTCATACGACGGGCGAGATCACTACATCTTCTTGAAGGCATCGACCACGGCTTGACCATCAGCGCCTGCTTTCTTGAGCCAGTCAGCGGTGAGCTGCTCGCCCACTTTCGCAAGTCCATCCTTGAAAGCCACGGATGGCGGCTGGATCTTCATTCCCTTGGCTGCCAGTTCCTTCAGGAAGAAATTTGTGCGCTCGTCTGCGATGCGGCGGCCACGGGCTTCTGCATCAGCGGCCGCTTTCAGCACAGCATCCTGTGTTGGCTTGTCCAGGGCCGCGAAGGCCGCCTTGTTGACGAACGTGATGTTGTTCGGGATCCATGCCTGTGTGTCATAAAAATGTGTCAGGGATTCCCAGACCTTGGTGTCGAAGCCGGTTGCGCCGGATGACATGAAACTGTCAGCCACACCGGTCGCCAGGGCCTGCGGCAGTTCCGCAGCCTGGATGGTGAGCGGCTGCGCGCCGACAATTTCAGCGATCCGGGCTGTTCCGACATTGTAGGCACGCCACTTGAGACCACGCATGTCGGCGACCGTGTTCAGTTCCTTCTTGGCGTAGATGCCCTGCGGCGGCCATGGCACAGCCATGAGCACGATCAGTCCCTGTGCGTCGAGGGCTTTGGTGATCGAAGGACGGGCCGCATCCCACAGCTTCTTGGAGTCACTGAACGAAGTGGCGAGAAATGGCACGACGTCGATACCGAACAGTGGGTTCTCGTTCTCGTGGATCGAGATCAGGACTTCGCCCATCTGGGCCTGTCCCGTGGCAACGGCGCGCTTGATTTCAGGTGCCTTGAACAGGGAGGCATTGCCATGGACAGTGATCGAGAGCTTGCCACCGGTGGCCTTCTCGACCTCCTTGGCGAACTCCATCAGATTTTCGGTGTGATAGTTCGTGTTGGCATAGGCTGCCGGCAGATTCCATTTGACCTGTGCGACGGCGGGCGATGTCATCAAGGCAAAGCTGGCCGTGACGGCAAGGGCTGCGGATTTCAGGATATCTCTGCGCTTCATGTGTGCTCCTCCAAGAGCAGGTTGCAAAAGTCGTCCGTTAAACAAGGATGGCCTATTCAGCCGGGGAATACCAGTTTGGGCAGCCACATCACCAGACCGGGAAAAACGGTGACGATGGCGACGGCCACGATCAGCAGGAAGAAGAAAGGCAAGGCCGCGAGCGCGACGAAGTTCGAGTCCTTGCCGGACATCGTCTGCAGCACGAAGAGGTTGAAGCCGACAGGCGGCGAAATCTCCGCCATTTCCACGACAAGCACCATGAAGATGCCGAACCAGATCAGATCAAATCCAGCCTTCTCGATCATTGGCAAGACCACAGCGGTGGTCAGGACAATCATCGAGATGCCATCAAGGGCCGTGCCCAGCACGATGTACATGATGGTGAGCACGGCGATTAGCGCATAGGGGTTCAGGTTCAGGCCATCGACCCAGCCAGCCAGCGCGTTCGGAATGCCGGTATAGCCCATGGACTGCTTCATAAAGGCTGCACCTGCCAGGATCAGCATGATCATGCACGTGACCTTCACCGTGCCCATCACGCTCTGCCAGAAGCTGTGCCGCGTGAGAAAGCCTTGCCAGGCGGCGATGGCGAACGAGCCGACAACGCCCCAGGCGGCGCATTCGGTGGCGGTAGCCCAGCCAGCGCCGAGTGCGACAAACACCAGCAAGATCAGCAGCGACACCGGGATCAGATTGCGCGATGCACTCAGCTTTTCACGGAAGGTCGTTTTGGGTTCAGGCGGTGGCGAGCGCTCGGGGTGGAGCATATGCCAGCCCGCGATGTAGCCGCTGTAAAGGAACATCACCAATGCGCCGGGTATGAAACCGGCAAGGAACACTTGGATGATCGAGACATTGGCGGCAACCGCATAGATCACCATGGTGATGGATGGCGGGATGAGGATGCCAAGTGTTCCGGCACCTGCGAGCGAACCCAGCGCAAGTTTCTCGTCATACCCGCGCCGCTTCAGTTCTGGCAGCGCGATCTTGGCAACGGTCGCGGTGGTCGCCGCAGACGAGCCGGACACCGAGCCAAACAGTCCGGACGCCAGCACATTGACGTGCATCAAACGGCCGGGAATCCGGTTGAGCCAGGGAGCGAGGCCCTTGAACATTTCCTCGGACAGCTTGGTCCGGAACAGGATTTCGCCCATCCAGATGAACAGCGGCAAGGCTGCCAATTCCCATGAGGCAGAGTTGCCCCAGATCGTTGTGGCAAGCACCGAGCCAGCGGGAATGTTGCCGGCGACGAATTGCATCCCGACAAAGCCTGTCGCGAGCAGGGCAATGGCGATCCAGACGCCGCCCAGCAGCAGGATCAGCAAGAAAACCAGCAGGAGCGCCGATATCGATACAAGATCCATGATTACACCGCGCTTTGCATGGCCTGCTCGATCACCTCTTCGGCGGTCGTCGGCTTGGGTTTCTCGTAGCGCGGTGTATTGCCGCGCACGACATGGACCAGTTCGTCCACAAGGGCGATGGTCAGCAGCACCAATCCGCCACAATAGGCCAACTGCGGAATCCACAGTGGAACCGGAACAACTCCTGTGGCGCGGTCATTCAAGATCCAGGAAAATCGGGTGAAGGTGACCGAATGCCAGGCGAAGAAACCAACGAAGCCAATGGCGATGATGAGGCAGACGATCTCGGCGATCTGTTTCTTGCTGCCCTGCAGCTGGTCGATGAGCAGACCAACACGGATCATCTCGCCGGACTTGAAGGTGTGGGCGAGGCCCAGAAAGGACATGGCCGCCATCGACCACGCGGCGAAATCATCACCTGACGGGATGTTGATGCCAAGGGGCCTGCCCAACGACATCACCATCATCAGCACAAGGATGATGACCAGGAAAACGCCGGCCAGCATGCCCGCACCCAGATACAGAGCGTCCAGTCCCTTGCGCAGCATGCAGCTCCCCTTCGCGCCACCCCAGGGGCGCAGACGTGGTCGCTCCAGGGATCTTTTCATGCCCTGATTACGACCATCCACATGCTATTGTTGCGCAGATGGATCATGATCGGCAAGTTATCAATCAATTATATCTTGTCAACAATTTATCGATGATATATTTTTGAATTCAATCTGACGCCATTCGGGAGACATCGGACATGACCTCGCGCTGGGATTTCTGGATCGACCGTGGCGGCACCTTCACCGACGTCATCGGGCGTGATCCGTCTGGCATGCTCCATGCCAGAAAGGTGCTGTCCGAAAATCCGGAGGCCTACACCGACGCGGCCGTGCATGGCATCCGCACGCTTTTGGGGCTTGAGGCGCAGGGTCCGATCCCGCCTGGGTTGGTCGGCGAGGTCCGCATGGGCACGACCGTCGCCACCAATGCGCTGCTTGAGCGCAAGGGCGAGCCGACGCTTCTGGTGATCACGCAGGGTTTTCGCGACGCGCTGCGCATCGGCTATCAGGCAAGGCCCAAGATCTTCGCCAAAAAGATCATCAAGCCGGACCAGCTCTATGATCAGGTGATCGAGGTTGGCGAGCGCGTCCTGTCGGACGGCATTGTCGAGCAGGTGCCTGACCTTGGCCGCGTGAGGGATGATCTTCAATCCGCCTTTGAGAATGGCTACCGCGCTGTCGCCATTGCTTTCATGCACGCCTTCCGCTTTCCGGCGCACGAGGCGAAAGTCGCGAAGATTGCCCGGGAGATCGGCTTTCCCCAGGTCTCGGTCAGCCATGAAGTCTCGCCGCTGATCAAGCTGGTCGGGCGCGGCGATACCACCGTTGTCGATGCTTATCTCTCGCCGATCCTCAGCCGCTATGTGGCGCAGGTGGCGCGCGAACTGGATGCTCACAACCCAAATGCCCACAAACCCGGTGTCATCCCCGGCGGCGCGCAGCGCCGGGAAGGGGATCCACCTCGACTGCAAGATGGATCCCCTTCCCGTCTTGCTGCGCAAGCCGCCGGGGATGACACTGGGGGTGACGCGAATGGCAGACCGCGGCTGATGTTCATGATGTCTTCGGGCGGGCTCACTGCCGCCAATCTGTTCCAGGGAAAGGACGCGATCCTCTCCGGTCCGGCCGGCGGCGTGGTGGGCCTTGCCGAAACCGGCAAGTCCGCAGGTTTCGGCGAGGTCATCGGTTTTGACATGGGCGGCACGTCAACCGATGTGGCGCATTATGACGGGGCCTATGAGCGCTCCTTCGAGACCGAAGTGGCGGGCGTTCGCATCCGCGCGCCGATGATGCTGATCCACACGGTGGCGGCGGGCGGCGGATCGATCCTGCATTTCGATGGCGCCCGTTTCCGTGTCGGGCCTGACAGCGCCGGTGCAAACCCCGGCCCGGCCTGCTACCGGCGCGGCGGCCCGCTGGCCGTGACGGATGCCAACGTCATGGTTGGCAAGCTCATCCCGGCCTATTTCCCCTCGATCTTCGGCCCGAAACAGGCCGATCCTTTGGATAGCTCGGTGGTCAAGGCCAAGTTCGCCACCCTGGCTGCCAAGGTCGGCGATGGCCGCGCAGCCGAGGACGTGGCCGATGGCTTCATCCAGATCGCGGTCGCCAACATGGCCGAGGCGATCAAGAAAATCTCGGTGCAGCGCGGCTATGATGTCACCCGCTATGCACTGAACTGCTTTGGCGGCGCTGGCGGCCAGCATGCCTGCCTGGTGGCGGACGCGCTGGGCATGACCACCGTGCTGCTGCACCCGCTCTCGGGCCTGCTTTCGGCCTATGGCATGGGCCTCGCCGAAGTGCGGGCCGTGCGCCAGAAGGCGCTGGATGTGCCTCTGGACGAGCATGCGCCTGCACAGCTTCGGACCCTGGCGGCTGGTCTCGATGCCATCTGCCGCGCCGAGCTTGATGGGCAGGGTGTGCCGGCTTCCGAGGTCTCCGTCCATGTCCGTGCGCATGTGCGCTATTCTGGAACGGACACCACATTGCCGGTTGCCGAGGGACATCCCGCCGCCATGCGGGCCGAGTTCGAAGCGCAGCACAAGTCGCGCTTCGGATTTGTTGATGCCTCCAAGTCCGTCGTCATTGAAGCCGTCGAGGTCGAGGCTGTTGGCGGCGGCGCGCGCTTTGAGGAGCCTTCCTTCCCAGCCAGCGAGCACACTCCGCGTGCGGCGGAAACCACGCGATTCTACAGCCACGGTGCCTGGCAGACGGCAGTCGTGGTGAAGCGCGAGGCGATGGCTCCCGGCGCGAAGGTGGCAGGTCCCGCCATCATCATCGAGGCCAATCAGACCATCGTTATCGAGCCGGGCTGGGTGGCGCGCCTCACGGCGAAGGACCACGTGGTGCTGACCCGCGAGGCAGTGATGGAGCGCCGCGCCGCCGTCGGCACCAAGGCCGATCCGGTGATGCTGGAGATCTTCAACAACTTGTTCATGTCGATCGCCGAGCAGATGGGCGTGGCGCTGCAGAACACCGCCTACAGCGTCAACATCAAGGAGCGGCTCGACTTTTCCTGCGCCGTGTTCGATCACAACGCGAGCCTCGTGGCCAATGCGCCCCACATGCCGGTGCATCTGGGCTCCATGGATAAATCCGTCGAGACGATCATCCGCCAGAACGCCGTCATCCGACCCGGCGATGTCTACGCCATCAACGCGCCGTATAATGGCGGCACGCACCTGCCCGACATCACCGTCTGCACGCCGGTGTTTGATCCGCGCGGCGAGCATGTGATGTTCTGGGTCGCGTCGCGCGGCCACCATGCCGATGTCGGCGGTGTGGCTCCCGGCTCGATGAGCCCGCTCGCCACCCATATCGAGGAGGAAGGCGTCTACATTGACAACTTCAAGCTGGTCGACCAGGGCCGCTTCTGCGAGCAGGAGCTTGTGGAGCTGCTGACGGGTGCGAAGTACCCGGTGCGCAACGTGACGCAGAACGTGGCTGATCTGAAGGCCCAGATCGCCGCCAACGAGAAGGGCGTGTCCGAGCTGAAAAAGGTCATCGCCAGCTTCGGCATCGATGTGGTGCAGGCCTATATGGGCCATGTGCAGGACAATGCCGAAGAGAGCGTGCGCCGCGTGCTCGACCGGCTGAAGGACAGCGCCTACACCTTCCCGATGGACAATGGCCGCCAGATCAAGGTGGCCATCACGGTCGACCGCACTAAGCGCGAGGCCACCGTCGACTTCACCGGCACCAGCCCGCAGCAGGCGGACAATTTCAATGCGCCTGCCCCGGTCACCCGCGCCGCCGTGCTCTATGTCTTCCGGGTGATGGTGGACGACGATATCCCGATGAATGCGGGTTGCCTCAAACCCATCAACATCGTCATCCCGCCGCACTCGATGCTGAGCCCCGAGTATCCGGCGGCGGTGGTCGCAGGGAATGTCGAGGTCAGCCAGTCGGTGACCAATGCCCTGTTCGGCGCGCTGGGCACCATCGCAACCAGCCAGGGCACGATGAACAACCTGACCTTCGGCGACAACACCTACCAGTATTACGAGACGATCTGCTCCGGCTCACCGGCGGGCGACGGCTTTGACGGGACAGACGGCGTGCATGTCCACATGACGAATTCGCGCCTGACCGACCCTGAGATTTTCGAGACGCGCTTTCCCGTGGTGCTCGAGGATTTCCACATCCGGAAGGGCACGGGTGGCAAAGGCAAGTGGAGCGCAGGCGACGGCACAAGCCGCACCATCCGCTTCCGCCAGGCCATGGAATGCGCCATCCTCAGCCAGCACCGCCAGATCCCGCCGCGCGGGCTGATGGGCGGCGGCGACGGGCTGGTGGGACAGACACTGGTCAGGCGGCTCGATGGCCGCATCGAGGAATTGAAAGGCTCAGACCAGACGGTGCTGCAGGCTGGCGAAGCGGTGACAGTCATCCCGCCGACAGCGGGCGGGTTTGGGAAGGCTTAAGGGCAGAGGCAACT
>JANMHN010000459.1:0-45914 GCA_031375185.1 Allobosea sp.
AAATACTCGAAGGCCTTGAGATCGTCATGAGGCACGCCATCGCCGATGGAGTGCATCTTGCCGAGTTTCCAGAGCGCGAGAACATGGCCCTGCCCAGCCGCAAATTCGAGTGCGCGGGCCGCGCCGACCTTGTCGCCTGCATTGTAATCCTTGACGCCAGCCCGCAGCGCATCGCGCGCGGATGAAAACGGCGTCAGCGGCACCATCTGGGCAGCACCGGGGGATGGCGCAAGCACTGCGCGGGGGGCACCCTGAATGGCCGACAGCGCATTGTCCTGCGCAAGGGCCGGCGCAAATGCTGGCGCGAGACATGCGCCAGCAACCAGAAATGTGAAGGTCAGATCATATATCCGCATAGCAATGTGTTTCGTGTGCCCCGCCAGGGTGAGTGACTGCGCCGCCGACGGCCGAACCAACCTGTCGCGCATATTTCCACAGTGCGCCTGAGTTGAAGTCTGTGCCGCGTGGCTTCCAGAGCTTCTTACGCGCCCGCAATTCGGCGCTCGTAAGGCGAACTTTGAGCGTTCCCTTGATTGCATCAAGTTCAATGATGTCGCCGTCCTGCAGAAGGCCGATGGGGCCGCCCACGGCTGCTTCCGGGCCGACATGACCGACGCAGAAACCGCGTGTCGCACCTGAGAACCGGCCATCGGTGATCAGCGCGACCTTGTCGCCCATGCCCTGTCCATAAAGCGCAGCGGTCGTGGCCAGCATCTCCCGCATGCCAGGGCCGCCCTTGGGTCCTTCATAGCGGATCACGAGCACGTCGCCCTCCTTGTACTGCTTGGTCTTGACGGCCTCGAAGCAGGCTTCCTCATTGTCGAAGCAGCGGGCAGGGCCTGCGAACTTCTGCTGCTTCTTTGCCATGCCGGCGACCTTCACGATCGCTCCCTCGGGCGCCAGATTGCCCTTGAGCCCGACAACACCGCCTGTGGCGGTCAGCGGCTTGTTTGCTGGGTAGATCACGTCCTGATCAGGATTCCATGATACCGTGGCCATGTTTTCGGCCATGGTGCGGCCTGTAACGGTCATGCAGTCGCCGTGCAGGAAGCCATGATCCAGCAAGGTCTTCATCAAAAGCGGGATGCCGCCGACCTCGAACATGTCCTTGGCGACATATTTGCCGCCTGGCTTCAGATCCGCGATGTAGGGCGTCTTTTTGAAGATCTCGGCCACATCGAACAGGTCGAACTTGATGCCGCATTCATGGGCAATGGCGGGCAGATGCAGCGCTGCGTTGGTCGAGCCGCCAGAGGCTGCAACGACGGTCGCCGCATTTTCCAGCGCCTTGAGCGTGACGATGTCACGCGGGCGGATGTTGCGTGCCACAAGCTCCATGACCAGTTCGCCAGCCGTGTAACAGAAGGTGTCACGCACCTCGTAAGGGGCGGGCGCACCGCAGGAGTAAGGCATGGCCAGGCCGATGGCCTCTGCCACCGTCGCCATCGTGTTGGCCGTGAACTGCGCACCACATGAACCGGCGGAGGGGCAGGCCACTTCCTCAAGCTCTTTCAGATCCTCATCGGACATGGCGCCGACGGAGTGCTTGCCCACAGCCTCGAACACATCCTGCACGGTGACAGGCTTGCCCTTGAAACGACCCGGCAGGATCGAGCCGCCATAGAGGAACACGGAGGGCACGTTGAGACGCACCATGGCCATCATCATGCCCGGCAGCGACTTGTCGCAGCCGGCCAGGCCCACGAGCGCGTCATAGCAATGACCGCGCATGGTAAGTTCGACGGAATCGGCGATGACCTCACGCGATGCCAACGACGACTTCATGCCCTGATGGCCCATGGCGATGCCGTCGGTGACGGTGATGGTGCAGAACTCGCGCGGGGTGCCTCCTGCAGAGGTCACACCTTTCTTCACGGCCTGCGCCTGGCGCATCAGGGCGATGTTGCAAGGCGCAGCCTCGTTCCAGCAGCTCGCAACACCAATGAAAGGCTGCGAAATCTGCTTCGACGTCATGCCCATGGCGTAATAGTAAGAACGGTGCGGAGCGCGGGCCGGGCCAACCGAAACGTGGCGGCTCGGCAGCTTCGATTTGTCAAAAACTCTCGCGTCCATTGTCATTCCTTCCAGGAACCGTCGATCAACCGTTAGCCGCCTTGAGGCTGTGGTTCATCTGCCACAGCGCACCCGCTCGCTGCAATCGCGAACCTGTGAGGCACAACGCGTGACTGCTGCGGGGACAGCACATGAACAGGCTGACAAAAGGACTGGATATCAGTGAGTTAGCACGAGCAGTTTAGCCCGCGATTTGTGGCGCAATCGCGGCAGTGCATGGCAGTTGTGCGGGCCTGATTTGAATCATTCCGGGATGTGGCGAAAATGCCACGTTTCAACCGATCAAATGAAGGCCGGAAGCAGGAAGCCACCGATGATGAAGAACAACAGGATGCCGGTGGCCAGCGGCAGATGCTTCTCCATGAAGATGCGGATGTTCTCGCCATAATAGCGCAGCGCCAAGGCAAACATCATGAAGAAAGTGATGCGCGAGACAAACGCACCGATCGTGAAGAGCTTCAGATCGAAATGAATGAAGCCCGACATGATCGTGACGATCTTGAACGGAATCGGGGTGAGGCCCTTGGTCAGCAGCACCCAGAACCAGGCACCCTTCGATTTTTCGACCAGTGTCGTTGCCTGATCCGCGAGGCCATACAATGTGATGAGCCACAGGCCGACCGTGTCATACAGAAGCCAGCCGATTGCATAGCCCATGTAGCCACCGAAGAGTGCGCCCATGCTGCAAACAAACGCGTAATACCAGGAGCGCTCAGGCCTCGCGAGGCACATCGGGATCAGAAGCGGCAGTGGCGGAATCGGGCTGACCGAGCTTTCGAGGAATGTGACGGCGAACAGCACCCAGACAGCGCGCGGATGGCTGGCATAGGACACAACCCAGTCGTAGGCTCGCTTGAGCATGGTGTTCGCCGTGTCTCTGGATGATGGAGTTGGCCAACGAGAACCGTTGGCGCTGGGGAGATAGCGCAGTGCAACCCAACTTGCCAGCGGGAGGGACTGTTGAAGGCAAAAAAATGCCGCCAGGCGATGGCCTGGCGACATTATCAAGCCATGACTCAGTCCTCAGCGGAGAGAATCTTCGTCTTGAACAGAAAACCGGCCACCAGTCCGCCCATCGCCGGTGCAACGATGTAAAGCCAGAGCTGCGCCAGAGCCTGACCGCCGACATAGATGTTCGGGGCGAGCGTGCGAGCCGGATTCAGCGAATTGCCGGTGATTGGCACGAATGCGAGATGAAGAAGAGCCAGCGTCAGGCCGATGACAAGACCCGCCATATTGCCGCCACCGCCCTTGGCCTGGGTCACGCCAAGGATGACCGCCGTGAAGATCAGCGTCGCCAGAAACTCCACGAGGAAGGCCGAGAGAACCGACCAGTCACCAAAGGTGTTCTGTCCGAAGACGCCGCCCTGGATCGTGTAGCCGCCAGCCTTGCCGCTGAGAATGAGCGCCAGCATGCCAGCGCCGACAAAGCCGCCGATAAACTGGCCGAGGAGGTAGCCCGGAACATCCTTGCTGTCGAAACGCCCTGCGGCCCACAACGCCACCGTCACGGCAGGGTTGATGTGGCAGCCGGACACCGGGCCAATGCAATAAGCCATGGCTGTCACGGACAGACCAAACGCGAGCGCTATGGCAACAATACCTTGCGTATGGACAGATGCACCCATCGCTGATGCAGGTGTCAGACCTGTTCCCAGAAGATTGACAGCAACAACCGCTCCGCAGCCGACAAAAACCAGCACCGCTGTGCCGAACGCTTCTGCGATATATTTCTTCATGACGACCCCTCGTGTTTTTGACCACTAGGCAGACGCTATGCGAGTCTTTGCATCACAGCAATGTGACAGGTTGTGTGAACCAACACCATCGTCTTCACGAATGGCCAGACATGGCCGGCCCTGCTCGTCATGACCTCAGCCAGCCGATGATGACGGGTACAATCAGCGCCGTGAGCAATCCGTTCAGGCCCAGTGCGATTCCGGCGAACGTCCCTGCAACGGGATCGACCTGGAAAGCCCGCGCCGTGCCGATGCCGTGGGAAGCGACACCTGCGGCGAAACCGCGTGCCCTGTAATCGGTCAGGCCCATGGCGTTCATCAGCGGTGTGACCATGATGGCACCCAGCACGCCTGTGCTGATGACAAGTGTTGCCGTCAAAGCCGGGTTGCCGCCTATGCCTTGCGAGATGCCCATGGCGATGGCTGCGGTCACGGATTTCGGTGCAAGCGAGGCCAGCACGTCAAAGGGCGCTCCAAATGACCAGGCGATTCCAACCGCCGAAACGACAGCGGTGCAAGCGCCTGCGACAAGCGCTGCGAAGATCGGCGCGAGCGCCTTTCTCACGGTCGCCCAGTTGCTGTGGAGCGGCACGGCCAGGGCCACCGTGGCAGGTCCGAGGAGAAAATGGACGAACTGCGCGCCCTCGAAATAGGCTTCGTAGGGCGTGCGGGTCAGCGTCAGCAAGACCGCCAGCAGCAGCACGGCGATCAGGACCGGGTTGACCAGTGGATTGCGCTGCGCCTTCTGGGAGAGCCAGTCTGCCACGGCATAGGCGGCGAGGGTCGCCGTGAGCCAGAACAGAGGGCTGGCAGCAAGGAAGACCCAGAGGCGGCCAGGATCGCTCATGTGGTGTTGCCGGAGCCGGACTTTGCATCCGTACGGCGTGCAACGGCCACAAACACCAGCGCCGTCACAATCAGCGTCAGCGCCGTCGAGCCGACCAGGGCGATGATCAGGCCCGGCCCGTTCGAGGTCAGGATATCAATCTGCCGGATGATGCCGGTGCCGGCCGGCACGAACAGCAGTGAGAGATTGGCAAGCAGGAAGGACGCGACTGCGCCAAGGGGGATGGTTGTGATATCAGCCGCCGCTGGCTTCAGCCGCACTCTCACTTGAAGCGCAGCGAACAGCAGCGCCATGCCGATAACCGGGCCTGGAACCGGCAGCCCTAGCCCGCGCGCCAGCATCTCGCCGATAAGCTGGCAGCCGAGAAGGATCAGGATGGCGTGGAGCATGGCGGGACGCTAGCATGCTTCCGAGCGCTGTCACCCGTCATTGCGAGCGCAGCGAAGTAATCCACCATCGCGGAGCACCATGGCTGGATTGCTTCGCTGCGCTCGCAATGACAGCAAGCCGATTACTTCGTTTTCTCGAACAGCTCACGCCCGATCAGCATGCGGCGGATTTCGCTGGTGCCTGCGCCGATCTCGTAGAGCTTGGCGTCGCGCAAGAGGCGCCCCGTGGGGTAATCGTTGATGTAGCCGTTGCCGCCAAGAAGCTGGATCGCGTCAAGCGCCATCAGCGTGGCCTTTTCGGCGGCGATAAGGATGGCGCCGGCGGCGTCCTCGCGGGTGGTTTCGCCCCGGTCACAGGCCTTGCAGACCGCATATACGTAAGCCTTGCAGGCATTCATCATCACGTTCTTGTCGGCGACCTTGCCCTGGACGAGTTTGAACTCGCCGTTGGATTTGCCGAACTGCTTGCGCTCGTGGATTTAGGGCATGACAACGTCCATGCAGGCCTGCATGATGCCAAGCGAGCCCGCTGCCAGCACGGCTCGCTCGTAATCCAGCCCGCTCATCAGCACATTCACGCCCTTGCCGAGGCCGCCCATGATGTTTTCTTGCGGAACCTCGCAATCCTGGAACACAAGCTCGCCGGTCTCCGAGCCGCGCATGCCGAGCTTGTCGAGCTTCTGCGCCACCGAGAAGCCCTTGAAATCCTTTTCGACAATGAATGCCGTGATGCCGCGTGATCCGGCATCCATGTCTGTCTTGGCGTAGATGATCAGCGTTTCGGCTTGCGGGCCGTTGGTGATCCACATCTTCGAGCCGTTCAGAACGTAACGGTCACCTTTCTTGTCGGCACGCAGGCGCATCGACACGACATCGGAGCCTGCATTTGGCTCTGACATGGCAAGCGCGCCCAGATGCTCGCCGGTGACGAGCTTGCCGAGATAGCGCTTCTTCTGGTCGTCATTGCCCCAGCGGCGCAATTGGGTGACGCACAGGTTGGAATGCGCCCCATAGCTGAGGCCAACGGATGCCGAAGCGCGGGAGACTTCTTCCATGGCGATGGCGTGTTCGAGATAGCCCAGACCCGCGCCGCCCCATTCTTCCTCGACTGTGATTCCGTGCAGGCCCAATGCGCCCATTTCAGGCCAGAGGTGACGCGGGAACCAGTCTTCCTTGTCGATTTTCGCGGCCAGCGGCGCGATCTTCTCCTGCGCATAGTCCTTGACCGTCTCTCGGATGGCATCAGCTGTTTCACCCAGATCGAAGTTGAACGGGCGGGGCGCATTGGCAAGCATGGCGGAACCTCGGTTGCGGTCGTTGTGCCATATCTAGCATTTTGGGGAAAATTGTCATTCAGCGCGGGTGTCGCGGGCAAGACGAACGGGCTGTGCAGAATTTCGGGAGCACGGTGAGGGTCTGCTGCCGGGCAGCCTTAACCAGCGTCCTTTCGAGTTAAGGTTTACAACTGATGAAACAGCCAAAGGACCGGGTTTGCATTGCTTCTCGCGCCCTGTTCCTTCTAGGGTCAGACCAACGACGGCGCTGCACAAGCGTCCGGCGAGCTGCCCACGGATGCTCAGGTCCGCCGCATCTCCTGGGAATTCGAGGGCTCGGTCGGTTGGTTGCGGGAGTTTCTGGCCTCCTCAGATCCGCAGCCAACCGGCTACTTCCTTCCGTGGCAGCAGACAACAAAAAAGGCGCTCTGCGGAGCGCCTTTTTTCGTTTGATATGGGTTGCTTGAAGCGAACCATTACCGGATCACTTGATCTTTGATTCCTTGAACTCGACGTGCTTCCGCGCGACGGGATCATACTTTGTCTTGGTCATTTTCTCGGTCATCGTGCGCGAGTTCTTTTTCGTCACATAAAAATAACCGGTGTCGGCGGTCGAAACGAGCCGGATCTTGATGGTTACGGCCTTGGCCATGGGGCACCTGCTTGTCTGAGCTTGCGGCCAAAGCTGGCAGCACAACAAACGCCAGGTCAGACCCGGCGCAAATCCTGTCGTTGTGTGACGTTGCAGGCTTGCGAAGTCAAGTGGTTTTGCTCGCATATGAAGGATGAACCCTGACATGCAGGGAGCGATTTCACCTCTCGATGGTGCCGCTGATGGCCGAACAGTGAAAGGATGACGTGTCTGGGCGTCCCATCTTCATCATAGCAATTTCGGCATGGCAATTTGGATATGGAACGCCAATATCAGGTGCGCCGGGACGATCCGGTTGATGTCAGAGGCATTCATGGCAGACCTGTCCAAGAACCGGAACCTCAAGACACATACCAAGTCCTCTCTCGCCACGCCTTCGGGCAAGGCGGAGATCGAGAGCTTTCTGCAAGCGGCGAAGGCGGTCGCTGCCACAGCACCGCCGCCCGGTTCCGGGCGGCTGATCTTCGCCTTGGATGCCACATTGAGCCGCCAGCCGACCTGGGACATGGCGTGCTCCCTGCAAGGCCGGATGTTTGAAGCCTGTGCCGCGCTGGGCGGCCTTGGCGTGCAGCTTGTCTATTTTCGCGGGATGTCGGAATGCCGTGCGTCAGGCTGGGTCGGTGATCCACGCAAGCTGACGGGCCTGATGGGCCGGATCGATTGCCAGGGAGGGCAGACGCAGATCGGGCGCGTTCTGGCCCATGTGCGCGACGAGGCGAAACGGCAGCCTGTGAGGGCTTTCGTGTTTGTTGGCGATGCCATGGAGGAACATGCGGACCAGCTTTGCGCGTTGGCTGGCGAGCTTCGGCTGATCGGCGTCAAGGGTTTCATGTTCCAGGAAGGGCATGATGTGTCGGCAAGCGGCGTGTTCCGCGAGATCGCGCGGCTGACGGGCGGCGCCTATGCGCGATTCGATGCCGGGTCTGCGGCGCAGTTGCTTGATCTTCTGAAGGCGGCGGCCTCCTATGCGGCTGGCGGGCATGGTGCCCTTCAACGCTTGGCAGTGCGGGAAGCGGGAGCCCGCAGCCTTCTGACCCAGATGGGGAGCAAGGACTGATGGCACTGCTGTATGGTCTGGCAGCTCTCATCGCGATCTGGTGGGTGGCCAAGTTCTTTGCCGGTTCGAACCCTGCCAAGCTCGCGGCCCTGATCAAGAAGCTGGGCGGGGGTGCCGCCATGGCTGTCGCGGCTTTGCTCTTCATGCGCGGTCGTCTCGACATGGCCATGCTTGTCGGCGGTTTTGGCGCGTGGCTGTTGGGCTGGGCCTACAGCCATCCCTTTTCGCAGTGGACCAGCAATTGGCGCAATTCGGACGGGAAACTCTCGCCGGGACAAAGATCGAGCGTCGCCTCGCGCACCATCGTGATGGAGCTTGACCATGACACGGGCGAGATGCAGGGCAAGATCGTGGATGGCGCGTTCAAGGGCCGCGGGCTCGACAGCCTGAGCGCGACCGAATTGCAGGGGCTGATGGCCGAGGTGCAGGGCGCAGACCCTGACGCGGCAAGGCTGCTAGAGGCTTATCTGGACCGCAGGTTTCCCGGAGGGCGCGAGAACGCTCAATCTGATCGTGACCCTGGGCTGGATGGCGCGGGCAAGCCGGGCGCGATGTCCAAAAAGGAGGCTTACGACATCCTTGGGCTTCAGCCTGGGGCGGGCGAGGAGGCGGTCCGCCAGGCTCACCGGGCGCTGATCAAGCGGCTGCATCCCGACGCCGGCGGCACCAGTGCGTTGGCCGCGCGGGTCAATGAAGCCAAGGACGTTCTCTTGAAGTGACATGGGTGTCGTTCCTCAGCTACGGGTGGCGAAGCAGGAAAAGCCGCTGCGCTTGAGATCACGGCAGGCATTGTTTGCACCCGACTGATCATCGAAGCCTGCGAAACGGGCGCGGAACAGGGTCGCTCCGCCACGTTCGACCGACTGGGTAAAGCCGCGCGCATCTGCCAGGGCACGGGATTTGGCGCGGGCGTTGCTGATGATGCCCTTGGCCTTGCCTTCGTCATCCGTCGCGCCAAGCTGGATCATCCAGCCCTGGGCAAGACCTGGTTCTGCGCCATGCGATGCCCTCGCATCAGGCTTGTCGGCCGCCTTCGCGATCGATGACGTGAACTGCACATTGGCGGGGGGGCGTGGAGCATCGCTTCGTGCCGGTGCGGCAGCAGGCGCATTGGCTGGCTGCTGGGCCGCACGGGGTGCCTGTGTCGTCAAAGCGGTTGGCTGGGGAGCCGGCCTCTGGACCTGTTCCACCACGATCCGCGGCGCTTCAGCACGAGCGACGGTGGCAGGCGGCCTGATCTCGCGGGCGCCTGCGGCTGGCGCGCCGGTTGCCCAGCGCATGGCCTGGGCAGAGGTCGATGTCGGGGTCGGTGCGGCAAAGGCCTGAGCCGAGACCGATGCCGTCACCACGCGCGCCGATGTGACATCAAGCGGACGGGTTGCGGGGCGGATGGCCGGCAGTTGGGCTGGCGGAATATCAGCAATCTCGCGCTGGGGGGCTGGCGCCCGTGCTGGTTCGGGCGCTGCCGCAACGCGGACACGCTCTGTCTTCTGTTCCTGGCGGACTTCGGCCTTTGGCGTCTCCGTCTCGCGGTCCGTGTCCGGCAACTGGGCCACAAGCGTCGTGCGAGCGCCTGTCGAAGCCTTTGGCAGGTTTGCCACGACCAGATTGGCCATGATCGCATCGCGCGAGCTGCCGGAGCGGCCACCAAGCACGATGGAGACGATGTGGCGGCCATCGGCCCTGGCGGATGTCATCAGGTTGAACCCCGACATCCGCGTGTAACCGGTCTTGATGCCGTCAACACCTTCGATGCGGCCAAGGAGCTTGTTGTGGTTACGGTAGGCGCGGCCCGCATAATCGAAGCTGCGCGTCTGGAACAGCGGATACATCTTTGGAAAACGCTCCTGTATGGCGCGTGCCAGAATGGTCAGGTCACGGGCGGTGGTGACCTGCTCTGCATCCGGCAGGCCAGACGCATTCCTGAAGGTGGTGCGCGACATGCCCAGCGAACGGGCGCGCCGGGTCATCTGCTCGGCAAAGGCTTCTTCGTTGCCGGCGATGTTCTCGGCAACGACGACGGCGACATCGTTGGCTGACTTGGTGATGAGCGCCTTGATGGCATCCTCGACGTCGATGCTCTCGCCTGCACTCACACCGATCTTGGATGGCGGCCTCGAGGCTGCAAAGGACGAGACGCGAAGGGGCGAATCCATCTTGAAGCGGCCACGCTCCATCTGCTCAAACAGCATGTAGAGGGTCATCACCTTGGTGATGGAGGCAGGATGGCGCAGGGCGTTTTCATTGACGGCGTGCATGGTGCGCCCGGTCTTGGCGTCGATGACCATGGCGGCGTAAGGAGGGTTGTAGCCTCCGACGCGCTTTTTCTTGCGCGCAGCTTCGGCTGGGCTGGCTGAGGCAGCAATCGCGACTGCCGCAACCGCGACTGCACCAAGAACCGCAGGCCAACGCCCGCAACGCTTCAAAACGCTGAACACAGACATGAACAGAACCCACCCATACGCAACACGACGCCTGTGATCGCAACCACGGACAGTGGCAGATCGGTCACACTGTCTTACGATAGCCGGGCGCGGTTACCCGGACGTTAAAATGCGAGGTCGGAGATGCTCCCGAATGTAACTTTGGTGCATTGCAACATGGCTATTGACATATATGTTGCGATGCACAATATCTTGGTCATCAGGTTGCGATGCAGCATCGCAGCCTGAGGCGATTGAAACCGGGGCTATGCCCCTTGAAACAAGAGGCGGCCTGATGGCCGTGGGTATTGTCATGATGCAGCAGTTTGAAACCATCCAGAAGGTCGGCAAGGAAAACGTCGACGCCGCCCTGAAATCCTTTGGCGCAGCTTCCAAGAGCCTGCAGGTCATTGCCGTCGAAACATCCGATTTCACCAAGAAGTCGTTTGAACAGAGCACCGCCGCCATGGAAAAGCTGGTCGCCGTCAAGTCGATGGACAAGGCCCTGGAAGTGCAGGCCGATTTCGCCAAGACCGCCTATGAAGGTTTCGTTGCCCAGGCAACAAAGATGGGCGAACTCTACACCGCCATGGCCAAGGATGCGTTCAAGCCGTTCGAGGCCGTGATCGCCAAGGTCGTTCCTGCCACCAAGTGAGGCAGTGCTGAGCCGAGTGTGAGCGCCACCTGATCTGGGCTGTACCCAACTCGGCATCATATCTGACAGATTCGAATATGTGAAAACCCGGCCCTTTGGCCGGGTTTTCTGTGTTCACGGTGAAAGTGATGAAAAGAGGCGCTTTAGCGCACTGGCGAAGCGCGGCATGCGACTATACATTCAGATCAAACGAGACGCCTTATCGGCGAAGATGGCTGCTGCACACGCATGACAATCGATGAACCAGGCACGAAGACCACGCTGAATGCTGTGGCCAAGCACGCCATGCCAGGTGTGGACCTCCGCATGGCCAGTCGCCCGCGCGAGCCGAAGGATGGCGGCGGCGGGTCGGGCACGGCTGTCATCACCCGCACCAAGACGCAGACGAAAAAGCCGAGCCTTTATCGGGTGCTTCTGCTCAATGATGATTACACGCCGATGGAATTCGTGATCCACGTTCTCGAGCGTTTCTTCAACAAGACGCGTGACGAGGCCACCCAAATCATGTTGCATGTGCATCACAATGGTGTCGGCGAGTGCGGCGTGTTTACCTACGAAGTGGCGGAAACCAAGGTCACGAACGTGATGGATTTCGCCCGCAAGCATTCTCATCCGCTGCAATGCGTCATGGAAAAGAACTAGGAGAGCCTTATGCCGAGTTTTTCGCGCAGTCTTGAACAGGCTCTGCACAGGGCGCTGGCACTGGCCAACGAGCGTCGGCATGAATACGCCACGCTCGAACATCTGCTTCTGTCCCTGGTCGATGATCAGGATGCCGCTTCGGTCATGCGGGCGTGCAGTGTGGACACGGATCTGCTGAAGCGAAATCTTGTCGAGTATGTCGAAAACGAACTGGCCAATCTTGTCCATGAGGGGCGGGACGATGCCAAGCCGACCGCTGGCTTCCAGCGCGTGATCCAGCGCGCCGTCATCCATGTCCAGTCGTCGGGCCGCGAGGAGGTGACAGGCGCGAATGTCCTGGTGGCGATCTTCGCTGAACGCGAGAGCCATGCCGCCTATTTCCTGCAGGAGCAGGACATGACCCGCTATGATGCGGTGAACTACATCAGCCATGGCATTGCCAAGCGTCCTGGCGCTTCGGAAGCTCGCCCGGTCCGCGGTGCTGACGATGACAATGATCGCAGCGAAAAGCGCGACGAGCCGCAACAGGACAATGATGACAAGAAGAAGAAAAAGGAAGGCGCGCTCGACAGCTACTGCGTCAATCTCAACCTCAAGGCGAGAGATGGCCGCATTGACCCGCTGATCGGCCGCGAAGCCGAGGTGCAGCGCACGATCCAGATCCTGTGCCGCCGCCAGAAGAACAATCCGCTGCTGGTGGGTGATCCGGGTGTTGGCAAGACTGCCATCGCCGAGGGTCTGGCCCGCAAGATCATCATGGGCGAAGTGCCGGAAGTCCTTGAAGACGCCACCGTGTTTTCGCTGGACATGGGCACGCTGCTGGCCGGCACACGCTATCGCGGTGATTTCGAGGAACGCCTCAAGCAGGTGATCAAGGAAATCGAGGCCCATCCGAAGGCCATCATGTTCATCGACGAAATCCATACCGTCATCGGCGCTGGTGCCACATCGGGCGGGGCCATGGATGCCTCGAACCTGCTCAAGCCAGCCCTGTCAGGCGGGACGCTGCGTTGCATCGGCTCCACGACCTACAAGGAATATCGCCAGTATTTTGAAAAAGACCGCGCTCTGGTGCGCCGCTTCCAGAAGATCGACGTCAACGAACCGTCGATCCCAGACGCGATCGAGATTCTCAAGGGTCTGAAGCCATATTTCGAGGAATTCCACAAGCTGCGCTACACCGGCGACGCCATCAAGGCTGCGGTGGAATTGTCCGCCCGCTACATCAACGACCGCAAGCTGCCAGACAAGGCGATCGATGTGATCGACGAGACAGGTGCGTCGCAGATGCTGCTGCCGGAGAGCCGCCGCAAGAAGACCATTGGCGTGAAAGAGATCGAAATCACGATTTCCACAATGGCGCGGATCCCGCCCAAGACCGTGTCGAAGAACGATGCCGAGGTGCTCGAGCACATGGAGACCACGCTGCGCCGCGTCGTCTACGGCCAGGAAGTGGCGATCACGTCGCTGTCGGCCTCGATCAAGCTGGCGCGGGCGGGGCTTCGCGAGCCTGAAAAGCCCATTGGCTGCTACCTGTTTGCCGGCCCAACGGGCGTCGGCAAAACGGAAGTGGCCAAGCAACTGGCTAAGGTACTCGGGGTGGAGATGCTGCGTTTCGACATGTCGGAGTACATGGAACGCCACACCATCAGCCGTCTGATCGGCGCGCCTCCCGGTTATGTCGGTTTCGATCAGGGCGGGCTGTTGACCGACGGCATCGATCAGAACCCTTATTCCGTGCTTCTCCTCGACGAAATCGAGAAGGCGCATCCTGATCTGTTCAACATCCTGCTGCAGATCATGGATCACGGCAAACTGACCGACCACAATGGCAAGCAGGTCGATTTCAGGAATGTCATCCTGATCATGACATCGAACGCCGGTGCTGCCGACATGGCGCGGCCGGCTTACGGCTTCACCCGCACCAAGCGCGAAGGCGACGACATGGAGGCGATCAGCCGCATGTTCGCGCCGGAGTTCCGCAACCGTCTCGATGCCGTGATCTCGTTCAGCCATCTGCCCCGCGTGGTCATCCGCCAGGTGGTCGACAAGTTCATCGCGCAACTTGAAGCCCAACTGGCTGACCGCGCCGTGACCATCGAGTTGACGGACGAGTCGCGTGAATGGCTGGCGGACAACGGCTATGACGAGCAGATGGGTGCGCGCCCCATGGGGCGGCTGATCCAGCAGACCATCAAGACCCCGCTGGCCGATGAGGTTCTGTTCGGGCGGCTGAAGCAGGGCGGCGCTGTCCGCGTGGTCGTCGTGGCGTCTGAAACCACGGGTCTGAAAGTGCTTGGCTTCGAGTTCCCGCTAGGGCCCGTGACCCCAAAACCCGAGAAGGACGTGCGCGATGCGGCCCGCACACGGGAAAAGGGTTCTCGCGCGAAGGGGACTCGCGCCAAGGCCAGGTCCACGCCGCGAACGGGCTCGCCCGAAAAGCCGACGGCACCGGCGCGCTTGCCAAAAGTCTTGCTCCCCGCCTCCAATCCTGACAAACCACGCGGCGGGGGCGTTGGAACTGTGCCAAAGGTTCCCCTGAACAAGGGGTGAGGGTCTGAGGTTGGCCAGCTTGAGCAACAAGACAGCGGGCAAGGATGTCCCGATGGACCCGCCAAGGCAGCAATTGAGCTGGGCCGAGAAGCGTGACCGCCGCCGTCGCCGCCGCCGTGTGTTCGAAGAAGCGCTGGCCTGGATCCTTGTGCCGGCGCTCATCTATGTCGGATACCTGATCGTGCAAGGCTTTGGCGGAATCCCGAAAGAGCTTGTGGAGTTCGCCAGTGAGGTCTGGACCGCCGTTGCAGGTGGCCGTTTCTAAACGGCGCTGGGCATTCTGCGGAACAGGGCCGGTATGGCTGTCATGCAGATGTTGCAGGGTCAGATCCTGGCAAGCCTGATAGACATGACACCGTGAGTGAACAAGCTGCGCCCTTGCCGTTCTGGTCAGCCTTCAGGGCGGGCATGAGGCAAGGTTCAGGCCTTCCTTCACTGGTGCTGATGGCGTCCCTGATTGGGGTTGGGGGCCTGACAAGCGACATCGGGTATCCGATGCTTGCCGGTGTCCTTTCAACGGTTCTGGTCTGGGCCGGGCCTGCCCAGGTCTTGCTGTTCGGCTCGATCGCGGCAGGTGCCTCCTTGCCAGCAGTGGCCATTGCCGTCTCGCTGTCCTCGATCCGCTTTCTGCCGATGGTCGTCTCGATCATCCCGCTTTTGCGCGGGCCTGGTGTCGGGACTGGCAAGTTGCTGATTGGCGCGCATTTCGTCGCTGTCACATCGTGGACGGAAGGACGCAGGCTTTTGCCTGCCTTGCCGGACGCCGAGCGCTTCCCGTTCTTTGTCGGCTTTGCCGGCATTGTCATGGTCGCCGCATCTATTGCCACCGGAGCAGGCTATTACCTGATCGGGGTGCTTCCTGCGGCGCTCGCCGCGGCCCTGCTTTTCACCACACCGATGTTCTTCACGCTGTCATTGGTGGCGGGATCGCGCACGGCGGCAGACTGGACGGCGCTGGTGCTGGGTTTTGCCTTCGCGCCGCTGGCCACACGGCTCGCAGGGCCGGATTTCGACCTTTTGATCGGAGGGCTGCTTGGCGGCACGCTGGCTTTCGCTGTCCACAAGCTGAGGAGCCGGCCTCATGCTTGAGATGCTGGAGCAGGCAAGCGGCGGGTTGTGGCCCTATCTGGTGGTGGTCCTGATCGGATTTCTGCCAACCGAAATCTGGCGCATCGCAGGTGTGCTCGCCGGACGGAATCTCGACGAGAACGCGGAGATCATGATCTGGGTGCGGATGGTTGCTGCCGCGCTCGTTGCGGGTGTCGTGGCCAAGCTGCTCCTGTCGCCATCCGGAGCATTAGCCGTTGTGCCAGTCTGGGGACGGGCAGGGGCGCTGGCAACCGGCATCGCAGGATACTGGCTGACGAGGCGCTCTGTTCTTGGTGCCCTCCTGATCGGCGAGACGGTGCTGATCGCGGTGGGGTTGGCTTATTCCTGAGCCTGCGCCTGCCGCAGGGCCGCCTTGATCCGTGCAGCGTTCTCGGCCAGTTCCTCATTGGCGGCCATCTGGGACGTGTGGGGCCGCATGGGCTGACCATCCCATCGCGGGATGATGTGGACATGCAGATGGAAGACCACCTGCCCTCCCGCGCTTTCATTGAACTGCTGGATGGTCAAGCCGTCCGCCGACATGGCTGACTTCACGGCTCCCGCAACCTTCTGGACACATTGCGCGAGCTTTGCCAGTTCTTCAGGGCCGACATCGAGGATCGTTCTGGCTGGCGTCTTCGGAATGACGAGTGCATGTCCAGGAGCGCGCGGCATGATGTCCATGAAGGCAAGACAATCATCATCCTCGAAGATCCTGTGGCAGGGAAGTTCGCCGCGCAGGATTCGCGCGAAGATATTGGCCGGATCATATGCGGGTGTCATGCTGCCTTCTCCTGATCGAGGCGATTGCCATCATCACCACCTGACATGGCTTGGTCGGCTTTGGTCAAGGCTTCGATCCGGCTGAAGAAACGCATCGCTTCCGCCCTGAGGCACTCGGCTTCGCTTGTCAGCCCTTCCGCCGCGAACAGCGCATCGCTGGAGGCTGACCGTGCGGTGTCGGAGGTGTCACGCAGTTCCGTAACGATCACCGACAGGTGGCTTGCCGTGGACGAGATCTCCGACACGGAACTGGCAATGTTTTCGCTGGCAGCCGACTGGTCGCGGACCTTGCTTTCGATATCCATGGAGGAGCGGTCGACCACTGCGATGATATCGGCGATCGCGGCGGTGTGCTCGGTTGCCTGCAAGAGGGCCTCGTCGAAAGCCGTGATCTTGGTCTGGATGGCCTGCGTGGCGCTCTGGGTCTGGCCAGCCAGTGATTTCACCTCCTGGGCCACGACAGCGAAGCCCCTGCCGGCTTCGCCAGCCCGCGCAGCTTCGATGGCCGCGTTGAGGGCCAGAAGGTTTGTCTGTCCGGCAATTGAGCCGATCATGCTGACAATTTCCCCGACCTGTTGGCCAACGGCCTTGAGCTTGTCGATCTCGAACACCGCCGTGCGGGTGGCATCGACAGCGCGGGATGATACCTCGCTTGTGCCACGCATGAAATTGCCGATCTCGACGCTCGATTGATTGAACTCTTCTGCGGCATGGGCCACCGTCGCGATGGTTGCGCTCGTCTGTTCGATGGAAGCACCGACCGCTATGGCACGTTCGGAGGTGTCGATGGCCGCCATTTCGACGGCGCTGGCAACGCCCTTCAAAGACATGGACGATGTGTCAAGTGTGTCGATGAGGCTGTTCAGGGTGAACCTGAAACTGTGCAAAAGCTGCTCGATCTCGGTCTGCCGTGCTTTTTCAGCCGCGATCAAGACGGCATCGCTTTCCAGTTCCCGCCGTCTGATGGCACCTTCCTGCAGAACTGACACGGCGCGTGCCAGCCCGCCGATTTCGTCAGGCCTTTTCTGGTCGGCCACATTGATGTCGAGATGGCCCCTGGCCAGTCCCCTGATCGAGGCTGTGAGGCGATCAAGGGGCGCGAGAACCATGTGGCGTTCAAGCCATGCAATGACGCCAAGAATGACGACAAACATCAGGAGCACAATCCCGACCTGGAGTCCTGTTTGCCAGTTGGCATCAGCGATGCGGCTTTCAAGCAGACGTTTCAGATCAGAACCCAATGCCTTGCCGGCAGCCGACTTCGCATCCAGCAGGGCTGCCACAACATCTTTCAGGGCTGCCTGGTTTCGGGTGCCTATGTGCAACTCAAACGTTTCCCGCGCCTTGAAATTTGCATCAAGCGGGGCTGCCAGATTGGCTTCGAGTGCCGTGTCGCGGGCATTGCGGCGCGCTGCGGCATACGAAGCCAGTGCTTCGCGGTGCTGATCCCGGTTGGTCTGGGCAAGGTTTTCAATGGTGCGCAGCAGACCAAGTCCCGTCGTATCGTTGAGGCGCCGTTCTGTTGTCTCCGTCAGAACATGATGCAGTCGGATGATCTTCAACGGCGTATGGATGACAAGCAGATCCATCAGGTAATATGTGTCGAGGTCCGGATCCAGAATGAGTTCCGAGCTGTCCCCGATGGCACGCACCAACCGTCCAAGAATGTTCAAGGCAGGGCCGACCGACTGGAGACTGACATTTGACGTGGCCAGTACATTGTCGGTCTCATGGATTGCCTGGCGAAACTGCTCGACCACATGGGCGTCGTTTGGCCATTTCAGTGATTCTGCCTTCAGAATTTCAGAGGCGTCCACGATGGCTTTGCGGGTTCCAACGGCGTCGCTTTGCAAAGACAGACGCAGCAAGCCATCCATGACAGAAAGCGCAGCCTGGACCGAAGGTATGCCGCCGATTTCGTTTCGCGCGGTCGAAACCGTCTTCTGCTGCGCCGCGACGAGGAAAAAAAGCAGAAAGCCAATCGGCACAAGAAACAGCGCAAGCGGCGCTGCAAGTTTGGCGCTGATGGATTTCATGCTGGCAACCTTGGGCATCATTCCTGTCTGCCGCATACAGCTGAAGGCACGTTTCGTTATCGTTAACCAACCGTAATTTGCGTCTAAAACATGCCTTATACTTGATCCGCAGCACCATCACCGCTCTGTGTTGACTGAAAAGGCAGATCAGCTCGCATGGCTTCGCAAACTTGCTTGATCTGCACACTTTCGTGGTCAAGGAAATCGGCGATGGCGCGACGCAGGCCCGGATGGGCGATGGCATGTCTCGATCGCGTCAGGACCGGCTCGTATCCTCGCGCAATTTTGTGGTCGCCTTGCGCGCCAGCTTCGACGCGCTGAAGCCCATGCGCGATCGCATGGTCGATGGCCTGATGGTAGCAGACTTCGAAATGCAGGAACGGATGGTCTTCTCGGCAGCCCCAGTTGCGGCCATAGAGTGTGTCGCTGCCGCAAAAATTGATGGCTCCCGCGATGTACCGGCCTTCGCGCTTGGCCATGACCAGGATGATCTTGTCCGGCATGGATTGGCCGACCAGCGAAAAGAACTCCCGCGTCAGATAAGGCCGCCCCCATTTCCGCGATCCCGTGTCCATGTAGAAGGCGAAAAAATCGTCCCACACCGCTTCTGTCAGGGCGGTGCCGGTCAATCTGTGGATGGTGATGCCTGCTGACAGTGCATCGCGGCGTTCGCGTTTCAGGTTCTTGCGCTTGCGGGAGGCAAGAGCCCCCAGAAAGTCATCGTAGCTGGCATAGCCACGGTTGAACCAATGATACTGAACATCGACACGGGGCAGCCAGTGCTCCGGCTGCATGCGGCTCCATTCGCCTTCTGGCTGGAACGTCACATGGGCCGACGAGGCATTCATCTGGTCGCGCAGTGCGAGGATGCCTTGCTGGAGGGCACGTTCCACATCCAGGGCTTGTTCGCCGGGAGCCGCCAGAAGCCGACGCCCCGTGGCTGGCGTGAAGGGTGCCGCCACCTGGAGCTTGGGATAATAGCGCCCGCCCGCCCGCTGGAAAGCGTCCGCCCAGCTATGGTCGAAGACATATTCGCCCTGGCTGTGCGACTTGAGATAGGTCGGGGCCACACCGACAATCTCGCCGGCCTCATTCTCTGCAATGATATGCGCCGTGGTCCAACCGGTGCGCGCGCCGACCGAGCCTGACTGTTCGAGCGCAAGCAGGAATGCGTGCGATATGAACGGGTTGGAGGCATCAATCCCCGATGTTGAAGCAGTATGCCCGAATACTCTGTCCGAGGGTTGCGGACCGGCCCACAGCGCGCACCTGTCCCAATCCATCGCCGGGATTTCCGACAATGACAGCACAGTCCTGATCTTGGTGGCCATCGGTGGGATCAGGGGAGGAAGCCTTCGAACACCATCTGGTCGGCATGTGCGTCCGCCAGCGCGCGGTCGTCCGCTGTCCTGACAGTCCAGGTCATCACGGGCAATCCCAGCGCGGCGCGGCACAGATAGGGCGCGGCAGACGGCAGATCACGCACCCGCCAGGACACGAAGTCAGGCTTGCTTGTCGTGAAATGCAGCAGGTTGGCCATGGCTCGCTTCTCGTCGGCAGTGCAGGCCTCATAATCGGGATAGCTATAATCCTGCATGGCCACGATTCCGCGTGCGTGGTCCGGGGTCAAGTCATGCAAGGCGGCAACAATCGCCGGATCAAAGGATTTGAGCGCGATGGGGCTCTTGCTGTCCTTCACGATCTCGGCAACACGGCGCGCAAGGCGCAGATCACCGTCAAAACGGCTTTTGATCTCGATGACAAGCGGAACACGCCCGGCGACGAGGCCGATGAAATCTGCGAGCGGCATCAC
Organism: Allobosea sp.; assembly: GCA_031375185.1. Taxonomy (GTDB): domain Bacteria; phylum Pseudomonadota; class Alphaproteobacteria; order Rhizobiales; family Beijerinckiaceae; genus Allobosea. The sequence goes on from JANMHN010000459.1 coordinate 20,026, forward strand.
CGTGTCTGCGGTGCCGCGCATGTGCAGGCTGCCAACGGCCGCCGCCGTCAACTGGTCGACCCGGCCTGTCGACGTGGTCAACCTGTCCAGCTCGAAATCGTGAAAGACAACGGCCTCACCGTCGGCGGTCAACTGCACATCGCATTCGATGCCAAAGCCGTGGCTGATGGCGGCAAGCGCTGCCGACGGGCTGTTCTCGATGATGCCGCTGGCCTTGTCATGCAGGCCGCGATGCGCGATCGGCCGTGCTGTCAACCAGGCAGGTGCCTTCGCACGTGTCTTCATCCTTGCCTTGGCCCTTGCCGTCATGGGGCGATCTCGAACATGCCTTCCACCTCGACAGCAGCACCCAGGGGCACGATGACACCGACCGTGCTGCGTGCGTGCCTGCCCTTGTCACCCAGCACTTCGACCATGAGGTCGGATGCGCCGTTCATGACCACGGCCAAAGGCTCGAAATCCATCGCCGCATTGATGAAACCGCCCAGCCGGACGCAGCGCTCAATCCTGTCGAGATTGCCAATGGCGGCCTTGACCTGTGCCAGCACGTTGATGGCACACAGGCGCGCGGCTGCGCGGCCTTGGTCCATGGACACGGTGCCGCCGAGTTTGCCCTTGTGCTCAGGCGACAGTTTTCCGTCTGGCCCGAAGCACAACTGTCCAGAGATGACAACGAGGTTGCCTGACCTCACGAAGGGTACATAGTTTGCTGCTGGAGCAACAGGTGTCGGCAGGGTGATGCCAAGGCTGGCAAGGCGTTGTTCGATGGCGCTCATGATGTGGACCTTCCGGATCTGGGCTTCATGCGACGTCGCATGAGGGTGTGACGTGCGCAAGTCCAAAGCAAATCTCTTTTGGCAGTGCATTGCTGATCGTGGGGCGCATGCTTAGGTTCATGGCGAGGACAGATGGAGAAGACCACATGATCTTGCGGATGTTGCCAGCACTGATGCTCGCCACGGTTTCCATCCCTGTCGGGCTTTGCGTCGTTCCACAGGCAGCACAAGCACAGGACAAGGTGATCTTCGCGCCGCATCGCGCGGTGTATGATCTGAAGCTCGACACATCCAAACCCTCGCGCAGTGTCGATTCGGCTAGCGGCCGCATCGCGTTCGATTTCACGGGTGACGCCTGTGAAGGGTATGCGCTGTCCTTCAGGCAGGTGACGGACATCACCAGCGCTGAAACCGGCAGCCGCCAGATCGATGTTAGGACCACCAATTTCGAGGATCCTGACGGAAAGCTGTTCCGTTTCAAGACGCAGAGCATGCTGGGCGGCGCCCTGGCGGACAGGGTGGATGGCACGGCGGAAAAGCAGAATGGGGGTGGCTATCGTGTGCAGATCACCCAGCCAAAACGTGACCGCTTCGATTTTGCGGCGGATGTGATCTTCCCAAGCGAGCACCTCAAGCGCATCGTTCAGGCGGGCCTCAAGGGACAAAGCACCTACAACGTGCAGGTGTATGACGGCTCCGACGATGGCAAGCAGGTCTATGACACCTTTGCCGTGATCGGCCGAAAGGTCGAACCAAGCGACCTGTCGAAGCTCGAAGAGGCGGCAAAGCGCCCGGAGCTGCAGAAGCTGAGCCGCTGGCCCGTGTCCATCAGCTATTTCAAGACCGGATCTGGCGAGGTCAGCCCGTCTTACGCGATCAGTTTCGATTTGTTCGAGAATGGCATCACGCGCGCTCTGATGCTCGACTATCGTGATTTCAGGATGACGGGGGAATTGGTCAAGCTGGACCTCATGCCGCTCAGCCCGTGCGCGAAGTAGGCGGTTTGCGGCCAAGCCCTATACCCTTGATCACGGCATCATTGCCGAACTTGCCGCGCAGTTTTTCGATGGCGCGCTCGACCGCTGCCACGCGCGGTGTGTCCGGATCGGCAAGATCGCCATGGTCTGCGCTTGCTCCGTCGCTCAGGTCCGCCACGCCAACGCCTAGCAACCTGTAACGCTGTCCGTGCGGTTCGGCGCGCAGAAGGGCGCGGGCCTCGTCATACAGCCGCTTGGCGAGCTGTGTCGGTTCGTTGAGCTGGCGTGAGCGCGTCAACAACCGGAAATCGGACGTCTTGAGCTTGAGCGTGACCGTGCGGCCAGCCAGATCTGCCTTGCGCAGGCGTGCCGCTGTCTTTTCCGACATGCGCCACATGATCGGCTCAAGATCATCATGGGCGGAGATGTCGGTGTCGAAGGTTGTTTCGGACGAAACGCTCTTGGTTTCGTGGTCTGGACTGATCACGCGGTCGTCGATCCCTCGGCTCAATCGCTGGAGGCGGGGGCCATCCCTGCCGAAGGTCGCAAAGAGCCGCGCGGGCTCGGCATCATGCAGGTCACGCAAAACGCGGAAACCTGCATCCGCCAGCTTGCCTGCGGCGGCACGCCCGACGCCGGGCAGGATCGTGATGGGCTTGGCTGCCAGGAAATCGACGGCCTCAGCCCGGCCGAGGATGGAAAAACCACGCGGCTTGTTCATGTCAGATGCGATCTTGGCAAGAAATTTTGCATAGGACAGCCCGACCGACACGGTGATCCCGATCTCGTTTTCAATGCGCCGGGCGAAGGCCGCGAGCGTTCCGGCCGGGCTGGCACGGTGCAGGCGCTCCGTGCCAGTCAGGTCCAGAAAGGCCTCGTCGATGGAGATCGGCTCCACAAGAGGGGTCAGTTCCAGCATCATGGTGCGGATTTCGCGCCCGACTTTCGCATATTTCGCCATGTCCGGCCTGATCACCACCGCATGCGGGCAGGCATCAAGAGCTTTGAACATGGGCATGGCCGAACGGACGCCGAACGTGCGCGCCACGTAGCAGCAGGTCGCGACGACGCCGCGCTTGCCGCCGCCGATGATGACGGGCCTGTCGGACAGGCCCGGATTGTCACGCTTCTCGACCGACGCATAAAAGGCGTCGCAATCAATGTGGGCAATCGACAGCGTGTCACGCTCGGGGTGCCGGACAAGCCGTGGGCTGCCACAAGCGGGGCAACGTCCGGACAGTGCAGCCGATGTGTCGTCATGCAGGCAATCGCGGCACAGCGTGCGGGTCATGCTCAATCATGCCCTGTTGTCGGACCTGCCAGCAGAACATGCGCCTGTCCCACGCGTTCAGGCGCGATGCCGGAATGGCCGGCCTGCGCCACAAGAAGGCTTTCGTCGCTCGCGATGTAGTCCAGCACGCTGGCCAGGAACTTCGGCTCCTGTGCCGCCATGCGGAGATTTTCCGGCCCCAGCCCCGTGACAGACAGGAAATGGCCCAGCCTTTCAGGATCACTTGCGAGGAAGCCAAGACCGCGAATCGCAATCTCCTCGGCATCGTTTCGGTTCAGATTGCGGCGCATCACAATGCCTCGCATTTTCTGCACTCAAGTTTGCGTTTCTTAAACATGTTTCACCTAAGTCTCTAGGTTAAGCCGGGGAATGAGGCGGTCACAAGCCGCCAGAGCAATTTCATATCAGGTGTTCTCTCGGCAGGATGGGATGATGGCGAAAACAGTTCTCATTGTGGAGGACAACGCGCTCAACATGAAACTCTTCAACGACCTGTTGGAAGCTCATGGTTATGCGACGTTGAAAACCTCTGACGGCATTGAAGCTCTGGAACTGACGCGTCAGCACAAGCCTGACCTGATTCTGATGGATATCCAGCTTCCCGAGGTTTCCGGCCTCGATGTCACCCGCTGGATCAAGGAAGATGACAGCATCAGCTCCATTCCGGTGATTGCCGTTACGGCTTTCGCCATGAAGGGCGACGAGGAGCGCATGCTGAGGGGCGGCTGCGAGGCTTATCTTTCGAAGCCGATCTCGGTTGCCAAGTTTCTCGAAACAGTTCGCGCCTATCTTGGGCCGGCGTGAGCAAGGGGTTTTGTCGTGAGTGCGCGTGTTCTGGTTGTTGACGACATTCTGCCCAATGTGAAGCTCCTCGAAGCGAAGCTGTCCGCCGAGTATTTCGATGTGATCACGGCCTCAAACGGGCCTGATGCGTTGCGGATCTGTGCATCCGGAGCTGTCGACATCGTGTTGCTCGATGTGATGATGCCAGGCATGGATGGCTTTGAGGTGTGCCGCAGGCTGAAAAGCGCAGCCCAGACCGCTCATATTCCGGTGGTGATGGTGACGGCGCTTGACCAGCCAAGCGACCGGCTCAAGGGACTTGATGCGGGTGCTGACGATTTTCTGACCAAGCCGCTGGATGACACGGCGCTGTTTGCCCGCGTTCGCAGTCTGGCCAGGCTCAAGTCCATGACGGATGAATTGCGCAACCGCGCCCTCGCATCGCGCGATCTGGGCATTGCAGATCCGATTGCCGCCGCAGCCAGCGATCCTGGCGACAAGGCCTCGATCCTGATCGTCGATGACCGGCCGAGTTCGTCAGAGCGCATCAAGGGCGCGCTGGACAAGGTCCACCGTGTCGAACTCGAAACCGATCCGCACAAGGCCTTGATTCGGGCTGCCGAAGCGTCTTTCGAGCTTGTGATCGTCTCGCTGGATCTTCAGGGCTTCGATGGCCTGAGGCTTTGCACGCAACTGCGTTCCCTGGAACGCACACGGAACTCTGCCGTGCTGATGATCGGGGAAGCGGAAGACCGCATGCGCATCCTGCGCGGTCTCGAGCTTGGCGTGCATGATTTCCTGGTCAGGCCTGTTGACCGCAACGAATTGCTCGCGCGCGTGAAAACGCAGGTCAAGCGCAAGCGCTATGCTGACCGGCTGCGCGACGGGGTGCAGACCTCGATCGAAATGGCTGTGACGGACCAACTCACAGGGCTCCACAATCGCCGCTATCTGGAAACGCATTTTGCTGGCCTGTTCGACGAGTCAGCCATGCGCGCGCGCGATCTGGCCGTGCTGATGCTTGACATCGACAAGTTCAAGACGGTCAACGACAGTTATGGGCACGATGCTGGCGATGAGGTTCTCAAGGAATTTGCCCGCCGTGTGAAGGATGCAACCCGTCTTGTCGATGTGGTCGCGCGCATGGGTGGCGAGGAAATCGTCGTTGTGTTGCCTGAAACGGGTCTGCAGGCCGCTTTTGCGGTCGCTGAGCGCATTCGCGCGTACGTGCAGGCGGAAACATTCCCGATCTATGGCGGATCCAGCCAGATCACCGTAACGGTCTCCATCGGCGTGACCAGCCGCCGTGCCGGGGACCAGGGCCCGGCCCAGATGATGAAACGTGCCGATGAGGCCCTTTACCGCGCCAAGGGCGAGGGCCGGAATCGTGTGATTGCCGCAGCCGCCTGAGGGCAGGGTTCTCGGCCCGAAGGATTTGACGTGCCGCCATGTGCAAGATGCGCCTTCTCATCACATGGGCAAACGCATACTGATGTCAGACGTGAACTCTGACCTTTGGTAGCCTTGTCATGCCCCTGACCGCACAATCCGGTGGTGTCTTTCCGATTGCCCCAACGCCGTTTCTGCCGTCCGGAGAGATCGACTGGGGAAGCGTCGACAGGCTGTATGCTCATTACCGCAGCATCGGCTCCGATGGCCTGACAGTGCTTGGCATGATGGGGGAAGCGCCGAAGCTGGAGCCTCACGAATCGCTGGCGCTGGTGAAGCGGGCCGTCGAACTCATGGATGGTTTGCCAGTGGTCGTCGGCGTGTCCGCACCCGGTCTGGCCGCGATGCGTTCGCTGGCGCGCGAGGCCATGGAGGCGGGGGCTGCGGGCGTGATGATCGCGCCGCCCAATACCTTGCGCACGGATGACCAGATCGTTGGCTATTATGCACAGGCCATCGATGCCATCGGCGCCGATGTTCCGTTTGTCATTCAGGATTACCCGCTGCTGACAACCGTGATCATGACCCCCGGCGTCATCCGCCGGATCGTCATGGCGCACCCATCCTGCGTGATGCTGAAGGCGGAGGACTGGCCGGGCCTTGAGAAGATCAGCGCGCTGCGCGCCTTCCAGGCCGATGGCTCGATGCGGCCAATATCGATCATGGTCGCCAATGGCGGGCTGTTTCTCGATTTCGAGATGGAGCGGGGAGCGGACGGTTCGAACACGGGCTATGCGTTTCCGGAACTGCTGATCGATGTCGTGCGCCTGCAGAAAGCCGGCCAGCGTGAGGCGGCGCATGACCTCTTCGACCTGCATCTGCCGCTTCTGCGCTATGAGCAGCAACCCGGCGTTGGTCTTGCCGTGCGGAAATATGTGTTGATGCGGCGTGGCCTAATTGCGTATGATTCCCAGCGCAAGCCAGCCGCCGGATTGTCCGCCGCCGCCAAGACCGAGATCGCGTACCTGTTGGCCCGCCTTGGCAAGGCCGACACACGTGCCGTTCTGGGATAGCTGTCAGACGATGACGGTCCTGACAGTGCCGACACCTGCAATGTGACCTTCGAGCACGTCATCGCGCACGACGGCGGCGACGCCCTCCGGTGTGCCGGTCATGATCAGATCACCAGGGCTGAGACGCACTTGCCGCGAGAGATAGGCAATGGTCTCGGGAATGTTCCAGATCATCTTGGCGAGATCTGATGATTGGCGAACCGTGCCGTTGACCTTGAGCTCGATCAGTCCTGAACTGGGGTGCCCGATGGTGGCAGCGGGCGAAATGTCGCCAATGGGCGCGGAATGATCGAAGCCCTTGGCCATGTCCCAGGGGCGGCCCGCTTTCTTGGCCGCCGCCTGCAGATCACGGCGGGTCATGTCGAGGCCTGCGGCGTAACCCATGATATGATCAAGCGCGTGGGCTTCATCGATGTCGATGCCCCCGACACCGATCGCGATCACCAGTTCCATTTCGTGGTGCAGATCTGTGGTGGCAGGTGGATAGGGCATGGCGCCACTGCCTGTCACCACTGCATCGGATGGTTTGGTGAAGAAAAACGGTTCTTCGCGCGTTGGGTCTCCGCCCATTTCGCGGACGTGCTCGGCATAATTGCGGCCCACACAGAAGATGCGGCGCACCGGAAACATACCACCGCCCGCCACAGGGACGGCACTGACCATGGGGGGAGCGAAAAAATAGTGTTCCATGCTTTCAGCCTCTGGATGCTTCGTAGCGGGCTCTGGTTTCGGCATTCATCGGATAAAGGCCGGGCAGGGGATGGCCCTTGGCCACTTCGTCCATGATCCAGCCTTCCATGCGCTCCTGCTCGGGCGCGAGCTTCAGCACATCAGCCAGCAAGGCCTGCGGGATGAGCACCGCTCCATCGTCATCGACCACGACGATGTCATTCGGCATCACGGCCACACCGCCGCAACCGATGGGCTCCTGCCAGTTCACGAATGTCAGTGCCGCAACCGACGCCGGCGCGGCGGCACCCTGGCACCAGACCGGCAAGCCCGTGCCGAGCACACCGGCAAGATCACGCACGACACCGTCGGTCACCAGGCCGCCGACACCACGTTTCGCCATGCGCGCACACAAGATGTCACCAAAGATCCCCGCGTCCGTGATCCCCATGGCGTCGGCAACCGCGATGCAGCCCTCTGGCATGGCTTCGATGGCCGCGCGGGTTGAGATCGGGGAGGACCATGATTCAGGCGTTGCGAGGTCTTCCCGCGCAGGAACGAAACGCAGCGTGAAAGCACGCCCCACCAGACGAGGCTGACCCTGACGAAGCGGTTTTGTGCCGCGCATCCAGATATTGCGCAGGCCCTTCTTGAGCAGGATGGTCGTGATGGTGGCCGTTGTCACGCCCGCGAGCGTTGCGCGGATGGCGGGATCAAGGGTTTGCGGAGCAATGGACATGATGGCCTGCGAAAAATGAAAACGGATCATGTCTCTTCGGCAGTTTTCAGCCGGAAAGCAATTGTGATTCCGCGAGCATTCACGATGCGCTTGCGTCTGTCTCATCGCAGGAACAACTGATGGAACACCTGACGCTGCATTGCGTTTAGATTTTGGGGATAAACCTGCTGCTGGCACCGGTCCCGATCCAGTGCGTGACAAGCGGATAGCACACTTGTCAGCGAGGCAAAAAGGGCTGACACACGGACAAGATTTGTTCAAAACCGTCAGTTAGCCTAACGTTAGCTGCGATGTTTGTTTGAAGCGACATGAACAAGGATTTTCAACGATGACATCAACAACAACCAGACTCTTGACCGGCGCTGCCGCTGCTCTTTGCCTTTCTGGCGCAATGGCTCAGGCGCTTCCGCTCGCCTCCGGTGCGTCTTCCGTCCTTGAACAGGCGCGCACTGTTGCGATGCTGCCGGTCGAGCAGGTGCAGTATTATTATGGCGGCCCCGGCTATTATGCAGGTCCGCGATATTACGGTCGCCCGGCTTATGGATCTGGTCCCGGCTATTACCGTCGTGGCTATCGCGGCGATGGCATTGCCGCGGGTGTGGCGGCAGGTGCGATCGGCGCTCTCGCCATTGGGGGGCTTGCCGCATCAGGCGCGTTCGATCCGCCGGTGCGGGCCGCGCCCATGGCTCCTGGCCGCCGGCAGTGGTGTGCCGACCGCTACCGCAGCTACAACCCTGAAGATGGCACGTTCATTGGCCGCGATGGCCGCGTGCGTTTTTGCGGGTGAAGGCTGACGCGCCTTGATCTTGTGGATGGTCAGGACTGTTTCCATTCTGTAGCCTGATCTGATGCCTGCCGCTTTGACCTCTGATGTGCTGATCGTGGGCGGAGGCATTGTAGGTGCCGCGCTCGCTGTAGGCATGTCGGGGAAGGGCGCGAACGTCAGACTACTGGACGGCGGCGATGGCGACATCAGGGCTGCTCGTGCCAATTTCGGGCTGGTCTGGGTCCAGTCCAAGGGGCATGACATGCCCGCCTATGCGCGGTGGACACGCACAAGCGCCGATCTCTGGGCCGATTTTGCCGGTGAACTCACGGCTCGGAGCGGAATTGTGGTGCATCACCGCACATGTGGTGGTCTGTCATTTTGCCTTGGCGCCGAGGCATTGGCGGAAAAACGCGCCATGTTTGCCAGGTTGCACAACCAGTTCGCACATGGCCACGCTGACGTCACAGTGCTTGACAGGAGCGAGCTAGAACGCCTGCTTCCCGGAGTGAGGCTGGGCGATGATGTTACAGGCGCCAGTTTCAGCCCGGAGGACGGAGATTGCGATCCGCTCGCGCTGTTGCATGCGCTGAATGCGGTGATGGCACAATCTGGCGTTCAGCGGCATAGCGAGACCAAAGCAACGGGAGTGTCCGTGCATGGCGGATATTTTCGGGTCGAAACCAGAAGCGGTCTTTTCGAAGCGCCGCGTCTGATCCTTGCCGCAGGACTTGGCAGCACATCCCTGGCGGAAAGCCTTGGCATCCACGCACCTGTGAGGCCCGAACGCGGGCAAATCCTCGTGACCGAACGTCTGGCTCCGTTCCTGCCCTACACGGGCGACACGATCCGGCAAACGGCTGATGGAACAGTCATGGTTGGTGCAACCCATGAGGATGTCGGCTTCGATGTGTCCACGACAGCTGATGCAGGTGCCGGGCTCGCCAGACATGCGGTTTCGATTTTTCCGGACCTTGCATCCGCGCAACTGGTCCGGCAATGGGCCGGGCTCAGGGTCCTGACGCCGGATGGCTGCCCGCTTTATGCCGAGAGCGAGGCCTATCCAGGCGCTGCGCTCATCACCTGCCATTCCGGCATCACATTGGCGGCGGCGCATGCACGGGTGCTGGCTCCGGCCTTGCTCAACGGGCCGCTGGGGGAGCCTTTCAGGGCTTTTTCGGCAAACCGGTTCGCAGTGACATCCTGAACACGACAGCATTCATGCTGGCGGCAAGGACAACAGGGCGCGGGCTTCGGTAACGGTCGCGGCATGGCGGCCATATTCACCAGCCAGGTCTGCGACACGCCTCACGAGCGCTGCATTCGAGGGCGCAAGCGTGTCGCGATCAAGCCTGACGTTGTCCTCAAGGCCCGTGCGGCAGTGCCCACCCAATTCGAGCGACCAGCGGTTAAGGGTCAACTGGTCCTTGCCAATTCCCGCTCCGGTCCATGTGGCGTCGGGCGCGAGCCGCTTCAGCGTTGCGATGTAGAACTCGAAGGCCGCGCGGTCCACCGGTATGGCGTTCTTCACGCCCATCACGAACTGGACATGCAGCGGGCCGCTGATCTGCCCCCTTTGCTGCATGTCCACGGCCTTGAAGATCATCGACAGATCAAAGGCTTCGATCTCCGGCTTCACATCATGAATCAGCATTTCGGAGGCCAGCCAATCCACCAGATCGGGGCTGTTCTCGTAGACACGCGTCGGAAAATTGCACGATCCGGTCGACAGCGAACACATCTCGGCCTTGAGCGGAATCATGCCGCCCCTCTCGCGACCAGCGCCGGACCGCCCGCCTGTCGACAGCTGGATGATCATTCCTGGGCAATGCTTGCGCAGCCCGCTGATGAGCGCGGCGAAACGGTCCGGGCTGGAGCTTGGCGTGCCGTCGTCGTTGCGGACGTGGGCATGCACCAGCGTGGCACCGGCCTCGAAGGCTTCGTGGGTTGACTCGACCTGTTCCGCAACCGTTATCGGAACTGCCGGATTGTCGGATTTCTGCGGTAGCGAGCCGGTGATCGCGACGGTGATGATCGATGGCGTTGTCATGATGTGGAGGCCTCAGGATGTCGGCATGGTGATGGGGCGCGCGAGACGGGCCTGCGCGGACAGGCGGACGCCAGCATTGGCCGCGCCATACCCCTCGTAACCCGTGCGCTGGACGATCTCGAAAAAGAAGCCGCCATCCATGGCCATGGTGTAGGCCTGCCAGAAAGGCCCGGACGCATCCCGGTCATAAAGGATGTTCAGCGTTTTCAGCGCGTCGATCTCGTCGCCTGACAGGTCCGAACGACTTTCGAGATCGTCATAGTAATTCTCAGGGATGTCCAGCATCGCAACGCCATTTGCGGTGAGTGTCCTGACAGAGCCTTGTATGTCCAGGGTGCTGAGCGCAATGTGCTGGACGCCTGACCCGAAGAAATCCGTCACGAAGCGTGCCGAGAGGGTGCGGTGGCTTTGTGAACCATTCAGAACAAGCCTCAAGCCCTGGCCCGGCTGCGGGCCGGCCCAGATGCCGCTCTCGATGACCTGGCTCTGCACGACCCCGCCCGGATCAAGCACAGCCTGGCTGGGTGTCTTGCGCGCCTCGAACAGCGATGTGTAGAACAACAGCCAGGTCAGCATTTCCTCGTACTGCATGGTTTGCGAGACATGATCGACACCGAACAGTCCGGCATCTTGCGAAACATCATGGGAGGGGATGAAATCGACCTCTGACCACCGGCCAAGGGCAGACGTGTCATCCACGAAATACAGCAGGCTTCCGCCAAGCCCGCGAACGGCAGGCATATCGAGTTCTCCCACCCCGACTGCACCTGAATGCGGAACATCAAGAAGGGCCTTGGCCCGTGCGATGGTGGCTTCTGCGTCGGCAACTTTCAGGGCGATTGCGCAGACGGACGTGCCGTGGGTGATCTGGTAGGAGTGGGCAAAACCATCCTTGTCGCTGTTGGCCACGATGCGGACGGAACCTTGCCGCCAGAGCGTGACATCCTTGGAGCGATGCGTGCCGGCCCGTGAGAAACCCAGCGCTGACAGCAAGTGCTCAAAGCCGGGCTTGTCGCTTTCGTCGACGGCAAACTCGATGAACTCGACGGCTTGAACCGGCGATGGCGGCGGCATCGGCGTCGCACCCGCAATCGGCTGCCTGAGCCTCCTGACGGTCTCGTCCATCAGCCAGATCAGGGAGCGATGTCCATCGAGGGCGACCGAACGGGCGGAGCCTGCCCTGAACCGGTCGTTGAAGATTTCGAGCGACAGGTCGCCATCGTAGCCTGTGGTGCTGAGTGCATCCATGAAGGCTGCCAGATCGAAATCACCCTGGCCGGGAAGGCAGCGCCAGTGCCTGCTCCAGGACAGATAATCCATCTGCAAGCGGGGCGCATCCGCCACCTGCACGAGAAAAATCCTGTCTTTCGGGATGTTGCAGATCACCGACAGGTCAAGGTTGCGCGACTGTATGTGGAAAGTATCGAGCACAGTGCCGACATTGGGCTGGTCAGCCCTGCGGACAATCTCCCAGGCATCACGGTAATCGTTGACGTGCCGCGCCCAGGCCAGTGCCTCATAGCCGACGCGCATGCCGCGCCTGGCCGCCCGCTCGCCCAGTTCCGCGAAATCCGCCGCAAGCCGGTCAATGCCGCCAAGGCTTTCCGGAGAAAGGCTGGAACAGACAAACAGGAGATCGCAGCCGAGGTCCTGAAGGAGGTCGAACTTGCGCTCTGCCCGATCAAAGGTGCGCTGGCGGCGCGCATCAGGCATGCCTTCGAAATCACGGAAAGGCTGGCATGTGATGATGCGAAGGCCAAGGTCGGCACAGATGAGCCTGACATCGGCGGGCGAGCCGGGATAGGAGATGAGGTCATTTTCGAAGATCTCGACGGCGCGAAAACCAGCCGCAGCGATGGCCTCCAGCTTTTCAGGCAGATTGCCGGAGACGCAGACGGTCGCAATCGAGGTTTTCATGGCATGCCTCCGGTCAGTAGCTGATCTTTGCCAGGACGCGCAGGTTGTCTGGTGTGGTGGTCGGGAAGCCGAAGAATTCGAGATAGGCCGGGATCTGCTCATACAGCATGTCGATGCCGATCTGGATGGAACATCCACGCGCCTTCGCAGCCTGCAGGAATGCGGTCATCTCATCCTTCATCACCACTTCCCCGACAAAGCTGGACGGCATGATCCGGCTGACATCGACTGGCATGCTGTCGCCTTCCGCCATGCCGAGCGGGGTGGCATTGACAATGATGTCATGCCCGTCTGGATCACTGGAACCCGTCCTGATCACGAGATCGGGGTAATGTTCACCCAACCGTCGGCCAAGAGCCTCCATGGATGCCGTCCTGACATCATGGAGCCCTATCGTTGCCACGCCCGCACCTGCCAGCGATGCCGCGATGGCACTGCCGACGCCGCCGCAGCCGACCACAAGCGCGCTCGCGCCCTTCAGCCTGCAGCCCTTGCGCCTGAGGCCGCGCATGAACCCTTCGCCGTCGAAAATATCGCCTGCCAGCGAGCCATCATCGCGGCGGACCACGGCATTGCAGGAGCCGGCGATCTTCACGGCTGTGGAGGTCTTGTCCAGCAAGCGGACAACCTTGACCTTGTGCGGCATCGTGATCAGCGCACCATGGACATTCGACATGCGGAAGATCAGTGGCAGGCCTGTGGCGAAGTCATCGGCCTTCAGGCCCATGGGCACCACAGCGGCATTGACCCCGACACTCTCGAAATACGGGTTGTAGATCATCGGTGCCTTGAAGGTCGATGTCGGGTAGCCGATGTGCGCCAGGAGCTTTGTCAGGCCGTTCAGCTGCATCTGGCTCATGCCTTCGGGGTTGTCGAAAGGACATGTGCAAGCCGCTCGACGCCGAGCACATAGCCTTGCGTGCCAAGCCCGGCCATGACGCCGTCAGCCCTGAGCGACACATAGGAGTGGTGGCGGAACGCCTCGCGCTTGTGGACGTTCGAGATGTGGACCTCGATGACGTGGCCCTCGAACGTGTTGAGCGCATCAAGGATGGCAATGGATGTGTGCGTGAAGGCACCTGGATTGATGATGATGCCGGCTGCAATCTCGCGGGCTTCGTGAATCCAGTCGATGATCTCATACTCGCGGTTCGTCTGGTGGAAGCGCAGGTCAAGCGCATGAGCGCCTGCCGCCGCACGGCATTTTTCCTCAACATCCGCCAATGTTTCATGGCCATAGATATGCGGCTGACGCTTGCCCAGAAGATTGAGATTCGGACCATTCAGGATGAAAATCAGGCGGCTCATGGCTTGCACCCAGTGTTCTGGAGAGGAAGGGATGGCCGTTGTCGGCCACCCCGGTTGATTCTGCAAAACGGGTTGTCTTGCTACGTGTCCGGTCACTTCCTCAATGCGGCGAGGGCGGCCTGGACGTCGGCGTAGAGAGCTTCGCCAGCCTGCGCGCCGAACTTGGCGACCACTGGCTTCACGGCTTCGCGGATACGGGCCAGTTCCGCCGGTGCCAGATCATTGACCTGCATGCCGGACTTTTTCAGCGTCTCCAGGGCGCCGTCCATGCTCTCGCGCGAGTTCTTGCGCTGGAAATCACGGGCTTCGTTGGCAGCATCCTGAACGATCTTGCGCTCGTCTGCTGACATGTCATCAAAGGTCTTCTTCGAGATCAGGAAGGACTGGGCATTGTAGATGTGCCTGGTGTTGCTGAGGAATTTCTGTACCTCGTTGAGCTTGGCACCCAGAATGGTGGGGTAGGGGTTTTCCTGGCCGTCAACCACGCGCTGCTCAAGGCCCGCATAAAGTTCGGGGAAGGGCAGCGGAACCGGGTTTGCGCCAAGCGCGCCAAAGGTTTCGATGAACAGCGCGGATTGCAGCACGCGGATCTTGATGCCGCTGAAATCCTCGATCCTGGTGATCGGGCGGCGGCTGTTGGTGACATTGCGGAAGCCAAGCTCCCAGTAACCAAGACCCATCAGGCCCTTGTCCTCGACCAGCTTCAGAAGTTTGGTGCCGATCGGGCCATCCACGATCTTGTCGGCTTCTTCGGGGCTGTTGAACAGGAACGGCAGGTCAAGAACCGCGAATTCCTTGTTGAGGCCGATCAGAAGACCCGCATTCAGAACCGTGAAATCGATCGTGCCACCTTGCAATGCCGCGACAGTCGGCAGGTCGCCGCCAAGCTGGCCGCCCGGAAAAACGCGCACATTGAACTTGCCGCCGCTTTTTTCCTTCATCAGTTCTGCAAACTTTGCGGCACCACGCCCTTGCGGGGTATCCGCGATGTTCTGGAAGGCAAAACGCAGGGTGCGTTCCTTCACCTGCGCCATCGCTGTGGATGACATCAGCGCGGCGGTGGCGAGCGCGGCGAGGGCGGCGAACGTCTTGAGCAGTTTCATGGGTTCAGTCTCCTCCGGTTTTTCGATGGATCGAGAAGCGCACAGCCTCCGGTGGCAGCGCACCACGTTTCAGGATCAGCCGGCCAGCCAGCGGGCCGGGACGATGACGAGGGCAGGGAACATCACAAGGAGGAACAGCACGATCAATTGCGCGACCATGAAGGGCCAGACACCCTTGATGATGTCCTCCATGCTGATCTTGGACACTCCGCAGACTACGTTCAGCACCGTGCCGACGGGCGGCGTGATCAGCCCGATGGCACAGTTGATGATGAACAACACGCCGAAATAGACAGGGTCGATGCCGGCCGTCTTGATGATGGGCATCAGCACAGGGGTCAGGATCAAAATGGTCGGCGTCATGTCGAGCGCGGTGCCGACCACCACGACGAGCAGCATGATGACGATGAGCAGCAAGGTCTGGTTGCCCATGAAAGGCTGCACAAGCTCGACGATCTGCTGAGTGATTTCAGCCACCGTGATGAGCCAGGACGAGACAAGCGCCGCCGCGACCAGGAACATCACGATGGCTGTGGTCATCCCCGCCTTGATGAACAGGGCCGGAAGATCCCTCATTTTCAGTTCACCGTAGATCACGGTCGCGACGAACAGCGCATAGACCGCGACCACTACGGCGGCTTCGGTCGGTGTGAAAATGCCGAAACGCAGACCGAAGATGATGATGAGCGGCAACATCAAGGCCCAGAAGCCGTCCACCACAGCCTTGCCGATTTCCCGTATGGATTTGCGCTCGACCGCAGCGATGTTCTCGCTCCTCACCACCCACCACCAGGCGACGGCAAGGCCCACACCCAGCATCAGGCCGGGAAAGATACCGGCCAGGAACAGCTTGGAAATGGAGACGCCACCGGCGACACCGAAAATCACGAAGCCGATAGAGGGCGGTATGATCGGCGCGATGATGCCGCCTGCCGCCACCAGTCCGGCAGAATGCGCCTTGCTGTGTCCGGCCCGCACCATCATCGGCACCAGCAACGCCGCCAGTGCAGCGGCATCGGCCACGGCTGAGCCCGAAAGCGAGGCCAGCATGCAGGAGGCGAGGATGGCGACATAGCCGAGCCCGCCCTTGACATGGCCCACCAGCGCCAGCGCGACATTGACAATGCGGCGCGCGAGGCCGCCAGCATTCATGATCTCTCCAGCCAGCATGAAGAAGGGCACGGCCATGAGGGGAAATGAATCAGCGCCGTTGATGACGTTCTGCGCGATGATCTGACTGTCAAACAGGCCGATCTGCCACATCAAGGCGACCCCGCAGACGAGCAACGCGTAGGCGATGGGCATGCCCAGCGCCATGGCGCCGAGCAGGGAAAAGGTGAAGACGGCAATGGTCATGTTCCGCGCCCCTGCTCAATGATCTTCGGAGTCACGGATGCCGATGAGTTCGTCATCGGTGGCGCGGCCTGTCAGCACGCGTGCCAGTTCGTAGATCAGGATGGCCGTTGCGGAGATGCCGAAGATGATGCCGATGCCATAGAACAGGCCGACCGAAAGCCCGGTCGCGGGGGCGGAGACATTCCAGTTGATCTTCGTCTGTATCCAGCTTCCCTGGATGAGCAGGAGGCTCGCGAAGATCATCAGGGAATGGCTCACGACAAAGCAGATGCGGCGACCTCGCGGACCCAGAACCCTCAGGAGCGTGTCGATGCCCAGATGCGCATGGTCGCGCAGGCCGACAATGGCCCCCAGAAACACCAGCCAGACAAAGAACCAGCGGGCGAGTTCATCCGACATGGCGATGCCCGAATTGAACACATAGCGCATCACGACATTGCCGAAGATCAGGACGACCATGCCTGCCAGAAGCAGCGCGACAAGGGCCTTCAAGAGCCGGAAATAGCCGTCCACAAGCCCTGCCATCGGCCCACTCCCTGATGTATCAGCCGATATGCGGCTGACGGTTTCATCCCCGTGGCGACCTCTCGCGGGTTACCCTGATGTCAAAATGTACAATGTGGTTCATTTGGTCAAGCTAAATTTAACCGACCTGTACATTCCAGGGCGTGCGTGTTTTGATAAGTACGAGCGTGCTATCGAGACGCTTAACGCTGCCGATCCTGAGAGTACCCATGCCTGATGCCAAAAATCATGCCGTTGCCGGGCCGGTGAGCGCCGAAAGGGGTCAAGATCCTGCTGTCGTGAGCAGTTCATCCGAACCGAAGGCGGGCAGCCTTCATCGTTCGGCAGACGAACAAGTATCTGTGGCAGCGGAAGTGGCAGATGGCCCGGCCATGAAACCGGCAAAATCGGGCCGCAACGCCTCGAGCTGGAGCCAGGATCCCGATGGCGTCCGCCGCAACATCCTGGATGTCGCGCGCGCTGAGTTTGTCGAAAATGGACTGAGTGGCGCGCGCGTCGATGAGATCGCCGCCAAGACAAAGACCTCCAAGCGGATGATCTACTATTATTTCACCGACAAGGAGGGGCTATACCGGGCGGTTCTGGAGGAAGCCTACAGCCAGATCCGGGAACTTGAGCGCACGCTCGACCTTGGCACACTCAGCCCGCCCGATGCGCTTGCCGCGCTCGCGGGTTTCACCTTCGACTATCACGCCGACCATGCCGATTTCGTGAGGCTGGTGATGATCGAGAACATCCATCACGCGCGGCATCTGAAGATGTCGGGCACCATCGGCGCTCTCAATTCATCCGCCATCGACATGATCCGCGAAATCTACGAACGCGGCGTAGCGGGTGGGGCCTTCAGGGCCGGGATCGACCCGATGAACATCCACCTCACGATCAGCGCGCTGAGCTTCTATAATGTCTCGAACCGCGCCAGCATCGCACAGGTGTTCGCGCACGACATGGGCGCAGCGCCCGCACGAGCCGACAGACGAGCCAGCGTGATCGACACGGTGATCAGGTCTGTGAGGGCTTGATGTGGATCAGGGTAAGGTGACTGGCGGAAGGGGTGGGATTCGAACCCACGGTGGAGTTGCCCCCACGGCGGTTTTCAAGACCGCTGCCTTAAACCACTCGGCCACCCTTCCGCTCTGCGTCCAATGCCTGAACATCACGCGTTCGGCAAGCACTGCGGCGTTTCGAAGCAGCATCCGTCACAATTATTGCGGCGTAGCTGTTGCACGATCACCTGATCACCATAACCTGGTCAACGAGTTCAAGGATTTGTTTCATGCCCAATTCGATGTCATTCATGTCCCGCTGCGCGCTTGCATCGGCCCTAGTTCTGGCGGCAACTGCCGTTCAGGCCCGCGAGCTTGATGCCGACGACATCCGCGAGAAAGTCACCGGCAAGCGCATCTATCTGGCAGCTCCGCTTGGTGGGGAATTTCCGCTGTTCTACCGCAAGGACGGGCGCGTTGACGGCTCTGGTGAAGCTGTCGGTCTTGGCCGCCTGGCGCGCCCGACCGATACCGGGCGTTGGTGGATCAACGGCAACCGCCTGTGCCAGCGCTGGCAGACCTGGTACGACGGCAAGCAGATGTGCTTCCAGTTGATCAGCCTGGGCGGTGACAAGCTGCGCTGGAACCAGGACAATGGCGACACCGGCACGGCCAGGATCGGCAACTGACGCCGGAGGGAAGCCGGTTCCGTCCGGCAAAATCCCCCGCCTGTCACCTGCCGATGGCTCATGTGTTGCGCGGGAGCGCGAATTCGCTTAACGGTCCTTTCACGAAACGTCGGCAATTTGAGCATCCGATGCCACTAGGCATGCGTTTGCTGTTCGTGTGTAAAGGGCCTCCATGCGGAAGCTGTCGTCCAGAAACTTTGCCGGTGCTGCTGCGCGTAGCCTGTCTCTCCAGATTGCATCCGTGATGGGTCTTGGCCTGCTCGTGGCCAATTGCTCGCAGGCTCCACAGAGCGGGCGGCTGTCGTCGCAGGAAAGCCGCGAGGCAGGATCGTTTGCACACCGCAAATATGGTCCTGCCAGCCCGCGTGTCGCTTCCGAGGGTGACGACATCGCAAAAGGCGGTGGCCGCGACCATACCGGCCGCACATACACCATCGCGGGGCGTCGCTACACACCCTATGACAAGCCCGTCGGCTACACGATTTCGGGGCAGGCATCGTGGTATGGCCCGGCCTTCCATGGCCGCAAGACCGCAAATGGCGAGGTCTATGATCGCCACGGCATTTCCGCCGCGCACCCGACCATGCCGCTGCCAAGCTATGCGCGCGTGACCAATCTTGGCAACCGCCGTTCCATCGTCGTGCGGGTCAATGACCGCGGGCCTTATCATGGTGGCCGCGTGATAGATCTGTCCCAGAAAACAGCCGATCTTCTTGAGTTCAGGCATCTGGGCACGGCGCGAGTGCGCGTTGAATACATTGGCCGAGCCTCGCTGCGGGGCAGTGATGACCGGCTGCTGATCGCATCACTTACCACGGATGGATCACCGGCAACTGCGCCCGGCATGAGCCAGCCTGGCACGATGATCGCGAATGCGCCTCCGCTGACAACGCCGCGTGCCTTGCCTGCAACAGGGGTTGTTCAGGCCGAACCAGTCCAGCAGCTCTTGACGGCCCGTGCGGCTGCACCCCAAATCTCCGAGCCTGTTGCATCAAGCGAGGTTGTCCGCACCGTGCGTGATGCGCCAAGACCACCGGAACGACCGTTTGATCTGGCCACCATTCCTGGTGCATCAACGCCGACCTCGTTTGCAGGAGCGGTTCCGGCGAGCAGGCTTGCGTCTGCAGGGCGGCCCGTGATCGCCAGCCTTTATTATGCTCCGCCCGCGGCTCCACGGCAGACATTCGACAGGTCCCATCCACTCGTGCGCGATCTGAAGCCACAACGTTTCGTGAAGCTCGGTCAAACGTCACCATCAGGCAGTTGATTTCGGGCCTGTGCCGTCGCACAAGACCTCATGCTGTCCGCGACGTCGTTTCCGGTGAAGTACGGCCTGACCTTGCGGTCCGGTCTGGCGATGATCTGCCTGTTCATGGCTTTGTCTGTTGCCAGCCGTGCAGCTCATGCCCAGACTTTCCAGACCCTCGCGTCACAAGCCATCCTGTTTGATGCCGACAGCAACAGTGTGCTGTTTGAAAAAGGCGCTGACGACCTGATGGCGCCTGCCAGCATGGTCAAGATCATGACGGCCCTCATCGTGTTCGAGGAGATCGCGCAGGGGCGGCTCAAGCTCGAAGACGAAATGGTCGTTTCGGAAAATGCCTGGCGGCGTGGCGGCGCGGTTTCAGGGGGCTCGGCGATGTTCGCTGCGCCCAATAGCCGGATCAAGGTCACGGATCTTCTTTCTGGACTGCTGATCCAGTCCGGCAACGACGCCGCCATCGCGTTGGCGGAAGGCATTGCCGGCAGTGAAGAGAATTTCGTGCGGCTGATGAACGAGCAGGCCCAGAAACTGGGCCTCAAGCGCTCGGTGTTCCGCAACGTGATGGGTTTTTCGCATCCGGAACAGCGCGTGACGGCGCGGGAGATGGCTCTCCTTGCGCATCATGTGATCACGAAACATGCCGAGTTCTACCGCTTTTTCGGGGGACGCGAGTTCACCTGGAATCGCGTCAGGCAACAGAACAGGAACCCCTTGCTGACGATGGACATTGGTGCGGATGGCCTCAAGACCGGCAATATCGAGGAGTCAGGCTTTGGGCTTGTCGGCTCGGCCGTGCAGAACGGGCAGCGCCTGATCGTGGTGGTCAACGGCCTCAAGACGGCACGGGACCGGGCACAGGAAGCGCGCAAGCTGCTGGAATGGGGCTTCAGGTCGTTCGAGTCGCGCGAGATTTTTGCCGGTGGCGAAGTCATCGGAGAAGTTGGCGTGTTTGGTGGCGAAAAATCGCAGTTGGCCGTCATGGCGAAGGGGCCGGTCAAGCTGCTGGTGCCGCGCGGTGCCAGCGACCGCATGCGCGGGCGGATCGTCTACAGCGGGCCGGTGTTCGCGCCGGTGGCCAAGGGGGCGGAAATCGGCAGGCTCAGGATCGAGCGTGGCGAGACACGTGCGCTTGATGTGCCTGTCTACGCCGCAGAGGACATCGCTGTCGGGCCTTTGTCAAAGCGTGCCGCCGATGCCGCGCTGGAATTGTCAACGGGATGGTTTCGCAAGGTGCTGTCCCGCGCAGCCCCGCCATGAATGCCCGTGTTGCAAGTTCAGCACCAGCCGCTGGCGAGCGCATGTTTCCCGGCGCAAAGCCTTGTTTCGTCACGCTTGAAGGTGGCGAGGGGGCAGGCAAATCGACGCTTGCACGCGGACTTGCCGCACAGCTTGGCGCGCGCGGCATCGATTGCCTGGTGACGCGTGAACCTGGTGGCTCGCCCAAGGCCGAACTGATCCGGGAGGCGCTGCTGACCGGGCAGATCAAGCCGTTCGGCCCCTTTGCCGAAGCCGTAATGTTCTATGCCGCGCGGATCGACCATATCGAGCATACGATCAAACCAGCACTGGCAACAGGAAGCTGGGTGATCAGCGACCGTTTCGCCGACTCCACACGGGCTTATCAGGGTGCGCTCGGGCGGCTTGATCCCGTGCTGCTGGCCTCGCTGGAGCGTTCCGCGCTGGCAGGCTTTGCCCCTGATCTCACACTTGTGCTTGATGTGCCCGTTGATGTCGGCCTCGCAAGGGCGGCAGAACGGCGTGGCGTCAGCGCGACGGACCGGTTCGAAAGCGAGGGGCGGGGATTTCACACAAGGCTGCGAAAGGCTTATCTTGACATTGCCGAGCGAGAACCGGGCCGCTGCGTCGTCATCGATGCCAGCCTGGTGCCCTCCGCCGTGCTCGACATGGCTTGGGCCGCGCTGGAGATGCGTTTGCTTGGCGGGCACTCCCATGGCAACTGACACTGGCGATGAACCTGACAGGCTTGAGGGATTTCCCCATCCGCGTGAAGCGGCAGCCCTTGTGGGTCATCACGACGCGCAGGCGGCGATCCTGGATGGCTTGCATGGCGGACGGCTGCACCATGCCTGGCTGATCGGTGGCCCGGAGGGTATTGGCAAGGCGACGTTTGCCTATCAGGTGGCCAAATGCCTGCTCGGCAATCCGGGCCGTGCCCCGCATGACCTGATGGCTGATCCGTCCGCACAGGCATCACGGCTGGTCGCAAATCTTGCCCATCCTGATCTGGTTGTGTTGCGCCGCCAGCCGTCCACCGAAAAAAAGGGACCGACCACCCAGATCCCTGTGGACACCGTCCGGCGTGCGCTCGAGGTACTCGCCTCGACGGCCAGCGGCGGTGGCTGGCGCGTGTGCATCGTGGACAGTGCTGATGACCTGAACGCATCCGGTGCTAATGCGTTGCTGAAGGTGATCGAGGAGCCGCCGCCACGCGCGATCTTTCTGATTGTGGCGCATCAGCCGGGCCGCGTTCTGCCAACGATCCGGTCGCGATGCCGCAAGCTGATGCTGAGGCCGCTTGCCGAGGCGGACTTGCGCATCATCCTGGCCGGGCTGCCTTTGCCGGACGCACATGCTGACATCGGGCAGGCCGTGAGGCTGGCGGAGGGGTCTGTCAGGCGGGCCTTGGCGCGGCTTGACCCCGAGACGGCGGCCCTGATCGCAGGCACGATGACACTGCTGGGCAGCTTGCCCGACTACAACATCAAGAATGCCCTGGGGATGGCGGAGAAGCTGGCCGGACGATCGGGAGAAGCCGATTTCTCGGTTTTTGTGGAAGCCGTGGAAGACTGGGTTTCTCAGACCGTACGCGGCAAGGCATCAGGGGGAGCACGTCATCTTGCGCCCATTGCGGAGGTATGGGACAAGCTGCTTCATTCAATACGGGAGACTGATACCTTGAACCTCGACCGCAGACCTGTCGTGTTGTCGATCTTTCAGGATCTTGCGGACGCTGTGATGCGAATGCGGGCGGCCTGACGGACGACCGGGCTTATCAGCCCCGCCGCAAGGCCCCAAGCCTCAAGCCCAAAGCCCCAAGCATTTTCTCCCGCTCAAGCCCATCCGTTTTCCCGAAAGGTGACGCCGTGCCCACGTCATCACATGACCGTCCCACATTCTACCTGACCACGGCCATCGCCTATCCGAATGGCCCGCCGCACATCGGCCATGCCTATGAGGTTGTGGCGTCCGATGCGATCGCGCGGTTCAAGCGGCTGGATGGCTTTGATGTTTTTGCCATGACAGGCACTGACGAGCATGGCCAGAAAATGCTGCGCACGGCAGAGGCCCAGGGGATTTCGCCGAAGGCCTGCGCAGACGAGCTTGCCGCGCATTTCAAGGCCATGGGACCGGCGCTGAACCTCTCGTTCGACCGCTTCATCCGCACCACGGACGCCGACCATCTGGTGTCGACGCAGGAACTCTGGCGGCGCATGGAGGCCAATGGCGACATTTACCTGGGCGGCTATTCCGGCTGGTACTCCGTGCGTGATGAGGCCTTCTATGACGAGAAGGAAACCACGCTGACGCCGGGCGGCATCAGGCTTGGCGGGCAAGGTACGCCCGTCGAGTGGGTCGAGGAAGAAAGCTATTTCTTCCGTCTGTCAGCGTATCAGGACAAGCTGATCGCTCTGTACGAGAACCAGCCCGATTTCATCACGCCCGAAACCCGCCGCAACGAGATCACCAGCTTCGTGAAGGGCGGGCTGACGGACCTGTCGATCAGCCGCACGACCTTCAATTGGGGTCTGGCCGTTCCCGGCAACCCGAAACACGTGATGTATGTCTGGGTCGATGCGCTCAACAACTACCTGACGGGAACCGGATTTCCGGATGCCGACCATCCACGTGCGCGCTACTGGCCGCCAGACGTTCACATCATCGGCAAGGACATCACGCGTTTCCACACTGTGTACTGGCCTGCATTCCTGATGTCGGCTGGGCTGCCGCTGCCGCGGCGCGTGTTCGGGCACGGATTCCTGCTCAACAAGGGTGAGAAAATGTCCAAGTCGGTCGGCAACGTGCTCGACCCGTTCAATCTCGCCAAGGCGTATGGCGTCGACCAACTCCGTTATTTCTTCCTGCGCGAGGTGCCGTTCGGCCAGGATGGCACCTATTCACACGAGTTGATCGTCAACCGCATCAATGCCGATCTTGCCAATGACTTCGGCAATCTGGCGCAGCGTTCGCTGTCGATGATCAACAAGAACTGCGAAGGGACGGTTCCTGAGCCCGGTGAGTTCACTGACGAGGACGAAGCCATCCTTGCCCAGGCAGATGCGCTGATCGGCAAGGCACGCGCTGCGATGGCTGATTTCGCCATTCATCATGTGCTCAACGAGATCTGGGCCGTGGTGGGCGATGCCAACCGCTATTTCGCGGCTCAGGCTCCCTGGGTGCTGCGCAAGACCGATCCGGCACGCATGAACACCGTTCTGTATGTCACGGCGGATTTGCTGCGGCAGACGGCGATTCTGGCGCAGCCAGCCATTCCGGAAGCGGCCGGCAAACTGCTCGATCTTCTCGGTGTGGGCGAAAGCAGCCGTGATTTTGCCTCTCTGGGGGCTGCTCACCGGCTGAAACCGGGCACCATGCTGCCGGTGCCGGTCGGCATTTTTCCGCGATATGTCGAGCCGGTGGCGGAAGCGGATGGGACGTCTGCCTGATGCTGATCGATACGCACTGCCATCTCGATTATCCCGACTTGCTGTCGGATGTCGATGCGGTGATTGCGCGTGCGCACGCGGCGGGCGTCGGCCGCATGGTGACGATCTCGACGCATGTGGCCCGCCACGCCAGCTACAAGGATCTTTCTCATCGTTTCAACAGCGTTTACTGGACCATCGGCACACATCCTCACAATGCGGGTGATGAACCGGATACACCCGCTGAGACACTCGTTTCGCTGTCAGATGATCCGAAATGCGTGGCGATCGGCGAGGCCGGACTTGATTTCCACTACGACAAAAGCCCGCGAGACGTGCAGCGCACGGTTTTTCGCGCCCACATCGCAGCGGCGCGGATCACCGGACTGCCCCTTGTCATCCATGCGCGCGATGCCGACGAGGACATGATCGCCATCTTGTCCGAGGAGCATGCGCGAGGCGCATTCGGCGCGATCCTTCACTGCTTTTCATCAGGTCCAGAGCTGGCGCGGGCGGGGCTGGACCTCGGCTTTTATCTGTCGTTTTCAGGCATCATCACCTTCAAGCGATCTCACGACCTGCGCGCGATCGCAGCGTCCGCGCCACTGGACCGTCTGCTGGTGGAAACAGATGCGCCCTACCTTGCGCCGGAGCCTTTTCGCGGCAAGCCGAATGAGCCTTCCTATGTAACGCGCACGGCGGAGGCTCTTGCAAAGGTCAAAGGCGTGTCTGCGGAAGAACTGGCTGAAGCGACGACGGCGAATGCGCTGAGGGCCTTTCCCCGCATGGCTGCATTCGGGGCGCATGCAGCCAGATGAGCCTGACCATCACCATTCTCGGTTGCGGCTCATCAGGCGGTGTGCCCCGTGCCGGATATGGCTGGGGTGAGTGCGATCCTGCAAATCCGCGCAACCGCCGCCGCCGCTGCGCCATCCTTGTCCAGCAAACCGGCACGGCGGGCGTGACCAGCATTCTGGTGGATACCGGCCCTGATCTGCGCGAGCAACTGATCGACGCCGGCATCACCCACCTGGACGGGGTCGTGATCACACATGACCATGCGGATCACACCCATGGCATCGACGACTTGCGACCGCTGGTGCTGCACATGCGGCGCACGATCGATCTCTACATGGATGAAGCGACCACCGTGCGCTTGCGGCAGAAGTTCCGGTATGTCTTCGAGATGTTGCCGGGAAGCGGCTATCCGCCGATCCTCATCCCGCACCTGGTCGAGGCAGGCCGCGTATTCCATGTCAACGGTGCTGGTGGCGCGGTCGAGATCCTGCCTCTTGAAGTTGTGCATGGCGAGATCAACGCGTTGGCGCTGAAGATCAACGGTGCTGTCTACATGCCTGATGTGAGTGCGATTCCGGATGAAGTCGTGCCGCATCTGCACGGGCTGGACCTGTGGATCCTGGATGCTTTGCGCCACCGCCCGCACCCGACGCATTTTTCCTTGTTAGAAGCACTGGACTGGATTGCCCGGATGCGGCCGCGACGTGCTGTGCTCACGAACCTTCACACCGATCTGGACTATGGTGCGTTGGCGGCCAGCCTGCCA
>JANMHN010000460.1:0-2427 GCA_031375185.1 Allobosea sp.
CGATCATCATCCAGCTTCTGACCACCGTCTCGCCGCAGCTCGAAGCCCTGAAGAAGGAAGGCGAGGCCGGCCGCAAGACGCTGAACCAGTACACCCGCTATCTCACGGTGATCCTGGCGGCGTTCCAGTCCTACGGCATCGCGGTCGGGCTGCAGGGCGCCGGCAACGTCGTCAGCGATCCCGGCATGTTCTTCCTGATCTCGACCTCGGTTAC
Source organism: Allobosea sp. (assembly GCA_031375185.1). Classification (GTDB taxonomy): domain Bacteria; phylum Pseudomonadota; class Alphaproteobacteria; order Rhizobiales; family Beijerinckiaceae; genus Allobosea. The sequence goes on from JANMHN010000460.1 coordinate 215, forward strand.
GCTCACCGGCGGCACCATGTTCCTGATGTGGCTCGGCGAGCAGATCACCTCGCGCGGCGTCGGCAACGGTATTTCGCTGATCATCTTTTCAGGCATCGTCGCCGCCTATCCGGGCGCGTTCTACCAGGTGTTCGAGTCCGGCCGGAACGGTTCGGTTTCGCCGTTCGGAATCATCATCTTCTTCGCGATCCTCGCCGCGACGATCTTCCTGATCGTCTATGTCGAGCGCGCCCAACGCCGTCTGCTGGTGCAATATCCCAAGCGGCAGGTCAGCCAGAACCGTCAGACGGGCGGCGAATCCTCGCATTTGCCCCTGAAGCTCAACACCGCCGGCGTCATCCCGCCGATCTTTGCGTCGTCGCTGCTGCTGCTGCCTCTGACCTTTCTGCAGTTCCAGACCGATGCGCCGGAATGGCTTCAGACCATCGCGATCTACGTCAATCACGGCCAGCCGCTATACATGGCGCTGTACGGTCTGCTGATCGTGTTTTTCTGCTTCTTTTATACTGCGATCGTCTTCAACCCCGTTGATACTGCCGACAATCTCAAAAAGTACGGCGGTTTCATCCCCGGCATCCGCCCCGGCAAGCGCACCGCTGACTACATCGACTACGTGCTCACCCGCCTCACGGCTGTCGGCGCAGTCTATATGGTCATCGTCTGCCTCGTGCCGGAGTTCATCTTGAACACCTATGGTCAGGGTTTCGCTTGGCATTTCGGCGGCACGTCGCTGCTCATTCTCGTCAGCACAACCATGGATACCGTGGCTCAGGTCCAGAGCCATCTGATCGCTCATCAGTATGAGGGGCTCATCAAGAAGTCCCGCCTGAAGGGTGCTCGCAGATGAATCTGATTCTGCTAGGCCCGCCGGGGGCGGGGAAGGGGACCCAGGCTGTGCGCATCACCGAGAAATTCGGGGTGCCACAACTGTCGACCGGGGACATGCTGCGCGCCGCCGTCGCTGCCGGAACGCCTGTGGGCCTGAAGGCCAAGGCGGTGATGGAGTCCGGTGGACTGGTCTCGGACGAGATCGTCATCGGCATCATTGGCGACCGCATCGCCGAGCCCGATGCCGCCAAGGGGTTCATCCTCGATGGCTTTCCGCGTACGGTCGCACAGGCCGACGCGCTGGCCGCGATGCTGGCCGGCCATGGGCTGAAGCTGGACGCCGTGATCGAACTCAAGGTCGATCAGGCCAAGCTCGTCGATCGCATTGTCAACCGGGCGGCAGAGGCCAAGGCCGCCGGGCAGCCGATCCGCAAGGATGACGACCCGGAGGTGTTCCGGACAAGGCTCGATGCCTACAACCGCGATACCGCCGTGGTGGCGCCCTATTATGCCGCGAGCGGGCAGCTGACAGTCATCGACGGCATGCAGCCGATCGACAAGGTGACATCGGCGATCATGGGCGTGCTTGCCTGATACAGGCGATTGCCGGTTGACGAGTCGGTTGCGAGCGACTAGACACCGCCCATCAGGTCCACGCCATAATGTCGCTTGCCTCGATTTGAGGCACGGCGACATTTGTTTTGGGATGTGATGATCGCATGGGCCGGGCTCCACCGGACGCGATCTTTCAGAAACTTCGCTGGGCGCCACAGGGCGTTCCGGCCGACATGGAGACGGCGACTATGGCACGCATCGCGGGCGTCAATATTCCGACCAACAAGCGTGTTGTGATCGGGCTCCAGTATATCCACGGCATCGGCGCCAAGAAGGCCGAGGAAATTTGCGAAAAGGTGAAGATCCCGGCCGAGCGCCGTGTCAACCAGCTCACGGATGCCGAAATTCTCCAGATCCGCGAAACGATCGACCGTGATTACATGGTCGAGGGCGATCTGCGCCGCGACGTCTCCATGAACATCAAGCGCCTGATGGACCTGGGCTGCTATCGCGGCCTGCGCCATCGCCGCAGCCTGCCGGTCCGCGGCCAGCGCACGCATACCAATGCCCGCACACGCAAGGGCAAGTCGAAGCCCATCGCCGGCAAGAAGAAGTAGTTTCTCCGGCTGCCCGCCACGGGCGGCCATCTCTCCCCAGCGCCTGGCATCACGGGCGCGTTTGAAGGACTGAAGCCAACATGGCCAAGGAAGCAACACAGCGCGTCAAGCGCCGCGAACGCAAGAATATCGTGTCGGGCGTCGCCCACGTGAACGCCTCGTTCAATAACACGATGATCACCATCACCGACGCGCAGGGCAACACGATCTCGT
>JANMHN010000463.1:0-7696 GCA_031375185.1 Allobosea sp.
CGAGTTCGGCCACCTCGCGGCAGCCATGCATGGCAATGACCTTCTCATAGCGCTCGTAGATGGCGAAATCGCGGACGATGCTGGCGAAGGGTGCAAAGCCGGTTCCGGTCGAGACGAGATAGAGATTGCGCCCGTCGAGCAAGCTGTCCTGCACCAGAGTTCCGGTCGGCTTCTTGCCGATCAACACTGTGTCGCCAGTCGTGATGTTCTGCAGCCGCGAGGTCAACGGCCCGTCCGGCACCTTGATCGAAAAGAACTCCAGCCCCTCGTCATGGTTGGGACTGGCCATCGAGTAGGCACGCAGCAGCGGCCGACCATCGACCACCAAGCCGATCATGGCGAACTGCCCGTTCTCGAACCGAAAGGCTGGATCACGCGTGGTGCGGAAGGAAAAAAGCCTGTCGGTCCAGTGATGGACATGCGTGACGACGGCGTCGTGGAAGGCGGCCATTCAGAGTGTGCTCCAGCAAGGCACGCTTGTTAGATCAGCATGGAAAGGTCAGCAAGTGTGACCTTGGCGGCGTGTCCACTGGAGTTCATCCTTCGACAGGCTCAGGATGAGGATATTGAGATAAAGACCGCCAGAGCACGCGATCCTCATCCTGAGCCCGTCGAAGGATGAGCCTCCAGAAGCGATGCCTCACACCAAAACCTCGCGCACCGGCTGCGCCTCGACCTCGAACACCCGCATGTAGCGCGAGATTTCGGTATTCGGCCCCGTCGCCTTGGTCGGATTGTCGCTGATCTTGACAGCCGGGCGACCGTTCGCTGAGACCACCTTGCAGACCACCGAGATCGGATCGAGCGTGCGATCCGGTGCCAGCCCTCGAAAATCATTGGTGAGGAGCGTGCCCCAGCCGAAACCGAAGCGCACGCGCCCGCGGAAGTGACTGTGGATCTTTTCGATCATGTCGACATCAAGCCCGTCCGAGAAGATGATCTGGCGCGTCATCGGGTCCACACCCCTGCCCTTCCACCAGGCAATCGCCTCGTCACCGCCCACGATGGGATCTTTGCTGTCGATGCGGATGCCGGTCCAGGCATCCATCCATTTGGGCGCGCGGGCCAGAAAGCCCGAGGTGCCATAGGTATCGGGCAGGATGATCCGGAGATTGCCCTCGTAGTCCTGCTGCCAGTCGGCCAGCACCTGGTAGGGCGCGTTGGCAAGCTCCGCATCGGTTTTGGCGAGCGCTGCATACACCATCGGCAGTTCATGCGCATTGGTGCCGATGGCCTCGGCCTCGCGCCGCATCGCGATCAGGCAGTTCGAGGTGCCGAGAAAGTTCTTGCCCAGCCCCTCCATCATCGCCTGCACGCACCAGTCCTGCCACAGGAAGCCATGGCGGCGGCGGGTGCCGAAATCGGCGATCCGCAGATCTTCCAGCTTCTGCAGCCGCGTGATCTTTTCCCACACCCGCGTCATACCGCGGGCGTAGAGCACCTGAAGCTCGAAACGGCCCATGCCGCGCAGCACGGCGCGCGAGCGCATCTCGTTGATGATCGCGAGCGCCGGGATTTCCCACATCGTGGTTTCCACCCATGGTCCGTCGAAGGTCAGCTCATACTGGCCGTCCCGTTGTTCAAGATGATATTCCGGCAGCTTGAGGTTCTCGAACCACTCCATGAAATCGGGCGAGAACATCTGGCGGCGACCATAGAACATGTTGCCGCGCAGCCACGTGCTTTCCCCGCGCGAGAGCCGAAGCGTGCGCACATGGTCAAGTTGCTCGCGCAATTCGCCCGGATCGATGATGTCAGCCAGCCGGATTTTGGTGGTCCGGTTGATCAGCGAAAAGCAGGCGCGCGTCTGCCGTTGGCGCCGGTAGATCGTCTGCGCCATCAGTATCTTGTAGAAATCCGTGTCGAGCAGCGACCGGACGATCGGATCGATCTTCCAGGTGTGGTTGTAAACACGGGCAGCCAGATCAGTCATGGACAGGTTCAATCTGCAATTTCACTCATCCCCACTGGATCACGAAATGTCGCATGTGGCGAGAGGGCGCGGGACGGTCACGCTCGGAATGGCATGACGTGATGGGTAGTGAGGTGAGGTGTCATCCCCGGCGGTCCCCTCAGGGACCGGGAAGGGGATCCACGTTATCGCAACAAGAGCTGGATCCCCTTCCCTCGCCTTCGGCTCGCCGGGGATGACACTGATTGGCTTTCTGAACCCTCAAACGATCACCCCGGAACACGGCAGCAGCCCCTCCTCATGCCTCTCCCATGTCCCAGTAAAGCCCGGCCATGATGCCGAGCGCCTGCCGAAACAACGCTGCGGGAACATGCTCATCCGGCGCATGCTGGGAGCAGCCGGGATAGGAGTGCGGCACCCAGATGGTCTTGAGCTTCAGCACGTCGGCGAAAATGTCATTGGGCAAGGCGCCGCCAAGATTTGGCAGCAGTGCGGGCCTCGCCCCAGTGGTCGCTTCAAGAGAGGCGCAAGCCTTCTCGACCCATGGGTCTGACGGATCAAGCCGCGTCGCGCCGAACACCTCATCGCGCGCGCTCGTGACCTCGACCATGGCCAGCCCTTCACGAACGAGATGGCGGCGAATGGCGGGAATCACGTCGTTCTGGTCGACATCGACCGTGAAGCGGAGCTGGCAGCGCGCGAATGCGCGTGGCGGAATGGCATTGACAGGCGCTTTGGGATCACCGGTCTCGAAGGCCAGAACCTCGAAGTTGCACCAGCCATAGACCTTCTCCGCCCCTGTCAGTCCCGGCTCGCCCCACCACGGCTCGATGGCTGGACCATCCGCGCCGCCATCGACCTCAAGGCCCTCAAGCGCCTTGCGGACAGCGGGCGGGATGCCATGCTTCGGGACCAGTTCAGGAATGCGGATCTGCCCGTTCGCTCCGACAATGCGGGAAATCGCATGGGCCAGGATGATGCCCGGATTGGAGATCAGCCCGCCCCAGTTGCCGGAATGATGGCCGCCAGCCCGCGCGTTCACCGTCAGGTCGAGAGCCAGAGCCCCGCGCGCACCCAGAAAGATCGTGGGGCGATCAGCCGAGAGGCGCGGACCGTCCGAGGCGATGAGGATGTCGGCCTTGAACGCATCGGCATGTTCGGCGCACAATTCCCTGAGGCCAGGCGAGCCGGTTTCCTCGCCCATCTCGATCAGGTAGCGCGCATTGAAGCCGAGCTTGCCGCGCGTCGCGAGCACAGCCGCCATCGCCGCCATGTTGACACTGTGCTGACCCTTGTTGTCGGCAACGCCGCGCCCGTACCAGCGCCCGTCCCGCTCGGTTAGCACCCAGGGGGACAGCCCGTCCCGCCAGCGGCCTTCCATGCCAAGCACCGTGTCGCCATGGCCATAGCCGAACACGGTCAGCGCACCAGATTGTTCAACGCGCTCCTCCATGCGCTCGGCCAGCAGGAAAGGCCCCTTGGCGCGCGGATGCTCCAGCACCTTGCAGGCGAAACCCATGGCCTCGAAAGCCGGAATCATCTCGTCATGGACATACGCATTCAGGGCATGGACAGCCGCAGGGTTCTGGCTTTCGGTAGGGATGGCGATACGCCGCGCCAGATCGCGCCTGAAAGACCCATCATCGAAATGCGCGGTTGCTGCGGAGATGGCATCCGGACGGGTGAAATGTGTCATGTTCAACCAAGGGGTTCCACATCGACCTTCACGTCGATGGACTGGCCGCCGGAGCCGACGATCACGCCGTCAAGGGGCGAGACATCGGCATAATCTCGCCCGCGTGCCACGACGATGTGGTCATTTTCGGCAAAGATGTCATTCGTCGGATCAAGCCCGACCCAGCCCAATCCGTGCCCGCACCAGACCGACACCCACGCATGTGTGGCATCAGCCCCTTCAAGCCGCTTCTTGCCAGGCGGAGGGATGGTTCTGAGGTAGCCGCTGACATAGGCAGCGGGCAGGCCAAGGCCGCGCAGGCCGGAAATCATCACATGGGCAAAATCCTGGCAGACGCCACGCCGGTTTTCCAGCGCCTGCGCCAGCGGCGTCGACACCTCGGTCGCCTTCGGATCATAGGTGAAGTCTGCCTTCATCCGGTGCATCAGGTCGGTAATGCCGTCCAGCACGGAACGGCCCGGCGGAAAACTGGGCATGGCATAGGCCACGGCTGTCGGCTCGATGGGCACAAGCCTGCTCTGGAACAGGAAATGCACCGGCGAGGACGCTTCGAGGCTGACACTGTCTGCGGCCTCGTCGCGGATCATCTCCCATGACTGCGACACATCAAGCCCCAGAAGGCCCGGCTGCATCACCTCGACCAGCGATGTGACCGACACGGTCAGCGCTTTGTGCGGTTTCTCGATGGTGATGGAGGCCACCCGGTTGCCGAAGAAGCAGATGCTGTCTCGCCGTTCGGTGGCGTGTGGCGTGATGGTGAGGGCGCTCGACATCACGGTCTGGCCAGGCTCGATGCGCGGAAACATGCGCAGCACACAGCGCGCGAACGGCACCGCCGAATTGTAGGTGTAGGTGGTGATATGCCGGATGTTGTAGAGCACGTGGCGTCAGCTTTTCGGGCTTGGAGCATCAACCCCGGACTGCAGGAAATAGCGGCTCGCGACCGCTTCGGACAGGCCCATGAGCCGCTGTTCGATGGTCAGGATGAAGGCACGATCCACCTGATCGGTGCGTGAGGTGGCCACATCCGCTGCCAGCTTGAGAGACAGACGGCGGGGCAATTCCATCAGCCCGTCATCGCGCACGGATGGCAGCGCCGCCACTTCGGCATCGAGCCGCGCGATCTGGAAGGCGACGGAGCGCGGATTGTATTCATCGAACAGGACCATGTCGATGACCGGGTGGAAAGCCAGCCCCACCAGATAGCGCGAGCGGTACGTGATCTGGGAATCGATCAGGTCAAGCAGCACGTCAAGATGCTCTGCCGGGCCTGACTGGTCGCCGAACTGCCGGGCAAACCGGCAAGTGGTGATGGCCCGCTCGACCCGGCGGCCAATTTCCAGAAAGCGCCAGCCTGCGCCGCGGTTCATGTTTTCCTCGGCCAGCCCCGAGAAGGCCGCCAGCGCGCGCAGCGCACGGTCTGCGGTCTCATAGCCTTCACCTTCGGTCGGCAAATCGGCTGTCTCGCGTTCCAGATTGCGCGTCAGGTCGCCGATCAGCCGCCACGCATCGACCGACAGACGCTCGCGCGTGACGGAAGCCGTGCGCTTGGCCTCGCGCATGCAGGCGGCGGCAGAGCCATAATGGTCAAGCCCGTGCAGCGCTGCGAAAGCCTGCCTCATCGCCGGTGCGCGTGCGCCGGGCGCGGCACCCCAGGCGACCAGCATGCCGCTGAGACGCTTCACGGCATCCTGCTGGCCCGGCATGCGGATGTCAGCATCGATCATCCGGCCCAGAAGTGTGCGCGTGAGCCGGAGCACGCCTTCCGCACGCTCAAGGTAACGGCCCAGCCAGAACAGGTTGTCCGCGACACGGCTTGGCAGGTTGCCCACAACGCGGCGGATCTGGATCTGGTCAGGCGGCGGCAGCAATGTGACCTGCTCGACGGGTTTTTCCGACAAGACCCAGACATCGGATGATCGGGCACCCTCGCGCATGGTCACGGCGCGCGCATCCAGCCTGTCAGAGGTACGGCAGAACCCGCCCGGCATGACCCGCCAGCCATCAGGCGTGGCCGTGGCATAGACCCTGAGCGCGAACGGGCGCGGCTCAAGCGTGCCATCGGCACGCAGCACCGGCATGGTCGAAATCTTGACCACCTCCTGCCCGACATAATCGACGCCGCGCGTCTGGATCGCGGCAATCATCTCGGCGCGAGCCTCGGAACCCTGCTCGGACATGATCAACGGCTCACCGTCGCTGGCACCGCGAATATCGGCACGGAAGGCCGATGCAATGGCCATCTCGTCGATGCGGTCCATCACCGTCTTGCGTTCACGCGGCTGGCCACACCACCAGGTCGCGATGTTGGGCAGCAGCAGATCCTGCCCCAGCACCTTGCGGCTGAGTTTCGGCAGGAAGCTCATCAGCGCCCGGCTTTCGACCACGCCCGAACCCGGCCCGTTGGCCACAACCACATTCTCCTGCCTGATGGCATGCAGAAGCCCGGCAACACCGAGGCGGGACGAGGCATTCAGCTCAAGCGGGTCGGTGAAATCACCATCCACCCGCCGCCAGATCACGTCGGCACGCTTGAGGCCGGCAATGGTGCGGACATGCACCATGTTGTTGCGCATTACCAGGTCGCCGCCTTCGACCAGCAGAAAGCCGAGATAGCGGGCGAGATAGGCCTGCTCGAAATAGCTTTCGCTGAGGGGCCCAGGCGTCAGCAGGCAGATGCGCGGATCAGCCCTGCGTGCGCCGGACACCAGCCCGGCGCGGAAACCCTGGAAGAAACTGGCAAGCCGCTCGACATTCAGCGCCCGGTACAGGTCAGGAAACGCCCGCGCCATGGCCAGGCGGTTTTCCAGCGCGTAGCCGGCGCCAGAAGGTGCCTGCGTGCGGTCACCCAGAACCCACCACTTGCCATCCGGACCGCGGCCCAGATCGCAGGCATACATCTGCAGATGCTGGCCGCCGGGCACAGCCGCCCCATGCAGCGGACGCAGATAGTCAGGACTGCCCGTGACAGCTGCGGCGGGCAGAGCGCCTTCAGCGATCAGCCTGCCGGGTCCATAGATATCGCGCAACACGGCCTCGATCAGTCCCGCACGCTGGCTCACACCCGCTTCGATGGTGCGCCATTCATCTTCGGAGATCGGCAGCGGCATGTGGCTCATAGGCCATGAGCGCTCTCCCGACAGCATGTCATCGAGATCGACCTCGTCGCGGATGCGGTACGAGACGCCGGCATCGCTCAGGTGCCTGTCTGCCAGCGCTGTCCGGCGGGTCAACTCGCCCGGCGTCAAGTTTGTCCACTCGTCGAGCAGCGCATGCCATTGCGGGCGGATGTCGCCGTCAGGGCTGATCAACTCGTCATGCACGCCCGCAAGGGGCCTGTAATTTCCCAGCAGGCGCGCCCGGCGGTCGGACTTGCTGCGCTGCGACTCAAGCTGGCGGGAATTCGGCATGCCGGATCAAGCCCCCATCGGGCGGCGCAGATCAAGCGTCAACGGGAACTCGCCTGTGATTTCCACGGGAGGAGGCACGAATGGGCCGGGTGTGTGGCCGATGCTCTCGAAACGGGCCAGACGCCTTGCCTCAGCTTCATACGAGTTGACCGGCAGCGTGTCATAGCTGCGCCCGCCCGGATGGGCTGCATGGTAGACGCAGCCGCCCAGCGAACGGCCAGCCCATGTGTCCACGATGTCGAAGGTGAGCGGGACATGGACCGGGATGATGGGGTGCAGTCCGGCGGAAGGCTGCCATGCCTTGTAACGCACCCCTGCCGCATGCACGCCGCCGCGCACATCGACCAGCGGTACGCGGCGGCCATTGCAGGTGATGACATGGCGACCCGGCACCAGCCCGGTGGTCTTGACCTGCAGCCGCTCGACGGATGAATCGACATAACGGACCGTGCCGCCGATCGCGCCGGTTTCGCCCATCACGTGCCATGGCTCAAGAGCCTGCCTGATTTCCAGTGTCACGCCGCCATGCGCGACCTCGCCGTAGAACGGAAAGCGGAATTCATGCTGAGCCTGGAACCAGACCGGATCGAAGGCGTAACCCGCACGATCGAGGTCAGCCAGCACATCGTAGAAATCGGCCTTCACGAACTCCGGCAGCATGAAGCGGTCATGCAGCGA
>JANMHN010000475.1:0-3790 GCA_031375185.1 Allobosea sp.
GCTGGCGGTGGCGGAAAGGGCATGAAGCGGGTTGAGAACGCTGCGGACTTTGCCGATGCGCTGGAAAGCGCACAGCGCGAGGGCCAGAACTCGTTTGGCGATGCCCGTGTCCTGGTCGAGAAATATGTGCTGTCGCCACGCCATGTCGAAATCCAGGTCTTTGGCGACAGCCATGGCAATGTGGTTCATCTGTTCGAACGCGACTGTTCGCTGCAGCGCCGCCACCAGAAGGTGATCGAGGAAGCGCCGGCTCCGGGCATGACCCCCGATGTCCGTGCGGCGATGGGCAAGGCCGCTGTGGAGGCCGCGAAGGCTGTCGGCTATGTCGGGGCGGGAACGGTCGAGTTCATCGCAGACGGGCGTGATGGTCTGAGGGCAGACCGCTTCTACTTCATGGAAATGAACACGCGCCTGCAGGTTGAGCACCCGGTAACGGAGACCATAACCGGGCTTGATCTGGTCGAACTTCAGCTTCATGTCGCGGCGGGCGGCAAGCTGCCCTTCGCTCAGTCCGACCTTGCCATCACCGGCCATGCGGTCGAGGCGCGGCTTTATGCCGAAGACCCTGAGCGCGGCTTCCTGCCCTCCACCGGCAAGCTCTGGGCGCTGCATCTTCCGGAGGCAGAGGGTATCCGCGTTGACGCCGGTGTGGAGGAGGGCGGCGAGGTCACGCCGTTCTATGATCCGATGATCGCCAAGATCATCGCGCGCGGTGACACGCGTGATCAGGCGCTCGACAGGCTGGCGCAGGCGCTTGGCAGCACCGTCGTGGCCGGACCGACAACAAATGTGGCTTTCCTAAAAAAGCTCTGCGAGGCCGACGGTTTCCGCGCCGGCACCTTCGACACCGGCTTCATCGAGCGCCATGCAGCCGCGCTTGGCGCAGTCCCGCAGCCGCCAGACACGGGTGCCGTGGCCGCTGGAGCGATCCTGTTGATGCAGGAACGGGCTGCGAACACCCCGCGTCGTGGCTGGGCCAATGATCCATGGGCGCTCAGTGATGGTTTTGCGCTGTCGCCGCAGCCATCCGTGCCGCTGCCCGTCATGGCCGACGGCGAAACCGTCCTGCTGCGCACGCGCTGGGGTGTGGACGGCGTCACTGTCGATCTCGGCAGCCCTTTGCAGGCTGAACGCGATCTCACGCTGGTCATCGCCGATGAGGGCGTGATCGTGGTGGGGGAAGGGCGCCAGTGCTGGGTCAAGCTCGTTGATCCGCTTGCGATCGACCTGGAAGGCACAGATGCGGCTGGCGGCTCGTCCGTCAAGGCACCGATGCATGGCAAGCTGATCGCCCTGTTCGTCAAGGCCGGCGACACAGTCGAAAAGGGCCAGCGTCTTGCCATCGTCGAAGCGATGAAGATGGAGCATGTGCTGACCGCCCCGCGGGACGGCGTGGTGGTGGAAGCCACTGGCCAGCCTGGCGCCCAGGTCGCGCAAGGCGCGCGGATCGTGAGCATCGGGGACGCGGTGTGAGGCATCTTGAGGCTTCACCAACAATCCTCATCCTGAGCCCGTCGAAGGATGAGTACAAGCGATGCACTAGCTGGAGCTCCTCCTTCGACGGGCTCAGGATGAGGATGGTGGGGGCCGCGCTGATGGCGACTGCCTTCGTCGCGCTCGCCGTAACGCCTGCCCAGGCCTGCACCTGTAAGCCGCGCACCGCAGCCGAGATTGTCGCAGCAGCAGATGTCGCGATTGTGGGGATGGTCACGGATGTCCGCCGGACAGAGGCTGGTCGGAACGGCACCGTGATTGCCACGATCAGCGTCTCGCGCATCATCAAGGGGCGCATCCACCGTCAGATCCAGTTACGCACGCCCGGCAGTGAAACAGTCTGCGGCGTCACGTTTGTCGAGGGTGCCATCGTGCGGATTGCCGCCGACAAGCTGAATGACGGGCTGAACACAACACTGTGTATGTTGCTGCTCGGCCCGATCCCGGCGGATTGATCTTTTTCGTCCACAGCCGCGCTTTCTTGCCGTGACGCGTTCGGAGCGCAATTGCGCTAGATCAAGCTGCGTTCAAACGGAATCGTTTGAACGCAGATAACCTGATCAATCATCATAACTTGGAGCATGCTGCGAAAAACCGTTGCCGCTTTTTCGCAGCATGCTCTAACAAGCCAGCATGCCACTTCATATCCTGAAACTTGCTGTCGGCTGTGATTCCATCCGCGACCTCGAAGACTGGATCGAGGACTCGATGGCCATGATGCGTCGTCTCGGACGACCTGAAGAACAGATGCACACCACCCGCATGGTGCCCAAGCGCATGGACGAGATCATCGGCACAGGTTCGCTTTACTGGGTCATCAAAGGCCAGATCGCCTGCCGCGAACGGATCATTGACATCAGGCCGTTCACGGATGGCGAAGGCATCGGACGCTGCCATCTCATCCTCGAGGCGAAGATCACGCCGGTGGAGCCGCGCCCCTGCCGCCCGTTCCAGGGCTGGCGCTATCTGACCGATGCACACAAGCCGCGCGACCTGAACCAGGGCATGGCCGGTATCGCCGCCATGCCCGAAGAGATGCGCCGTCATCTGGCGGAACTGGGATTGCTGTAGGGGCCGGCAAACAAAAATCCGCATCCTGAGCCCGTCGAAGGAGGAGCTTCAGGAGTATTGCTGGCTGGAACTCACCCTTCGATGGGCTCAGATGAGGATCGGTGTGGCAGCAGGCTGGGCATCACCGCCTCAATCGTCCCGCCATGCCGCCGAGCAGCATGAGCACGAAAAACCCTGACAAGGCATAGGCGAAGCCATGCGGGTTGGCGAAGTCCATGGCGGCGCCAACGACGGGCGGTCCGATGGTGAGGCCGACATTGTAGAACACCACGAAGGCGGCATTTGCTCCTGCCAGGTCCGGCCCCCCGAAACGCGAGGCGAGATGCGCAAGGCCCACGGTGTAAAGCCCGCCGACCACACCGCCCCAGGCAAACAGCAATGCCTGAAACCAGACTGGCGAGGCTGCAAAGACGGGAAGGAGGGCAGCACCAAGGCAGCCCAGAACGGCGATGATGGTCAGCAGCGCGCCCTTGTTCATCCTGTCCGCCAGCAGGCCGAGCGGCAGTTGCATCAGCACATTGCCCATGGCGACAATGCTGACCAGCAGTGCCGCACTTTCGGCATCAAAACCGATGCGCAGGCCATAAACTGGCAGGATGGCAAAACCGCCGGTCTCGACGGCGCCAAAAACCATACCGGCAAACGTCGCCACGGGCAGTGCCAGCATATAGACGCTGAACGAACGGGGAGGAGCGTGATCGAGCGCCGGTAGCAGTCCGCGCGCCAGGATCAGCGGCACGGAGGCAAGCGACAGAAGGCAGGCACCGGCCAGATAGGGCGGCCAGCCTGTCGTGCCGACTGTCGCCAGGATGGCTGGCCCGGCCGCAAAGCCCAGCGCCAGCACTGTGGCATAGATGCCCATGACCATGCCCCTCCGCTCGGGGGGAGCCAGCGCCGAGATCCAGTATTCCGACAGGACGAACAGGGCGCCAAGTGCAACGCTGAAGATGAAGCGGATCGGAAACCACGCCCGGAAATCCGGAATGGCCTTGAAGGCCAGGAGGCTCACGATCACGATGGCGATGCAGATCGCGATCATGCGGCCCATGCCGAGCCTGGCTGCAACGCCTGGCACGAATGGCACCGCAATGATGCTCGCGATCCCTGCAACCGACGTGTTGATGCCGATCCAGGTGCTTGAAATCCCCATCCGCTCCATTTCAAGTGACAAGAGCGGAACCGTGAGGCTAAGGCCGACCCCCACCAGAGCAATGATCAGGATGGC
>JANMHN010000486.1:0-6497 GCA_031375185.1 Allobosea sp.
AGCGCGTCCGGAAAAAGCCCGCTCCCGCTGATGGAGACGCAGCGTGACCGACGCCATTGCCGACGGCACGCCCAAAAGGCCGGGCGAGGACGACATCGAGGCCTCTCGCGCGCCTTTGATCGAACATCTGATCGAGCTTCGTTCGCGGCTGATCAAGTCGATGGTCGCCTTCATGGTGCTGTTTTTCATCTGCTTTGCCGGTGCCACCTACATCTACAACGTGCTTGTGCTTCCCTATGTCTGGGCTGTCGGGGGGGCTGAGAAAGCCAAGCTGATCTATACCGCGCCACTCGAATATCTGTTCACGCAGATCAAGATCGCGGCCTTCGGCGCTGGTTTCTTCGCCTTTCCGGTGATCGCGACCCAGATCTACAAGTTCGTCGCGCCGGGCCTTTACAAGAACGAGCGCGATGCGTTCAGGCCCTATCTGTTCGCCACGCCCGTGTTCTTCGTGGCGGGTGCGGCCATGGTGTTCTTCTTCGCCATGCCGGTATTGATGCGGTTCTCGCTGGGCATGCAGCAGCTTGCCACGGTCGATCAGGCCGGCATTGAACTGTTGCCCAAGGTCAGCGAATATCTCGCGCTGATCATGACGCTGATCTTCGCCTTCGGCATCTCGTTCCAGCTTCCGGTGGTGCTGACGCTGCTGGGGCAGGCTGGCATCATCGACGTGAAATTCCTCAAGGAAAAGCGCCGCTACGCCATCGTCTTCGTCTTCATCGTCGCCGCCGTGCTGACCCCGCCCGATGTCCTCAGCCAGCTCATGCTCGCCGTGCCGATGCTGCTGCTGTACGAGTTGTCCATCTTCTCCGTCGGTTATGTCGAGAAGAAGCGGGCCGTGAAGAAGGCGGCTGAGGATGCTGCTGCAGCGTGAGCGTAGACACTGTAGTTCATCCTTCGACGGGCTCTGGATGTGGTTATGTTGTGTGGTTATGTTCTTTTCTTACAAACCCACGATCCTCATCCTGAGCCCGTCGAAGGAGGAGTTTCAGTTATGAAGCCCGACGCGTTCTTCGGTGCAATTGTCTACCTCCTCAAATGCGCCGACGGCTCGTACTATTGCGGTACAGCCCGGCAAGAGATCGAAGCCCGTGTTGCTGAACACAATGACGGCATTCACCCCGATAGTTACACCGCATCGCGCCGTCCGGTCGAACTGGTCTGGTCAGAGCAATATCAGTCCATCACCGATGCCATCGCCATGGAACGGCGCATCAAGGGCTGGTCACGAGCCAAGAAAGAAGCCTTGATCCGTGGTGACTGGGAAGCATTGCAGCAGCATTCGGTCGCATACGCCAAGCGGGTTCATAGCTGAAGCTCCTCCTTCGACGGGCTCAGGATGAGGATTGTTGGGTTGGCAAAGAAATCTCTGACACCATAAATCCTCATCCTGAGCCCGTCGAAGGAGGAGTTCCAGTTACGAACTGGCGCAACTCCGCGCACCCTGCTATCGCGCTCAGCGATCATCGGAGCTGATTTGCCATGTATGACATCAAGTGGATTCGCGAGAACGCGGCGGCGTTTGACCGGGGTCTGACCAGCCGTGGCGCCGAGGCTCTGTCGCCCATGGTGCTGGCGCTTGATGACGCGCGCAAGAAGGCGATCGCCGAGAACCAGGCGGCGCAGGAGCGGCGCAATGCGTTGTCCAGGGAGATCGGGCAGGCGATGGGCCGCAAGGATGTGGCCGCCGCCGAGGCGATGAAGGCGGAGGTGGCACGGCTGAAGGAAGCCGGGCCGGAGCTTGAAAAGGCCGAGCGCGAGGCGGCGGATGCGCTGCACAACGCGCTGGCTGCCATCCCCAATATGCCAGCGGCTGACGTGCCAGTCGGCAGCGACGAGCACGGCAACGTGCTGCTGCGCGTGGTGGGCGAGAAGCCCGCGCTCTGGTCCGCGCAATCGAACCTGCCGCCAAAGGAGCATTGGGAGCTTGGCGAAGCGCTGGGCATGATGGATTTCGAGACCGCGGCGAAGCTGTCAGGCTCGCGCTTCGTCGTGCTCAAGGGCGGTCTGGCAAGGCTGGAGCGGGCGCTGGGGCAATTCTTTCTGGATACGCACACAACCGAGCATGGCTACACGGAGGTCAACCCGCCGCTCTTGGTGCGGGATGAGGCAATGTTCGGGACGGCGCAATTGCCGAAGTTTGAGGACGATCAGTTTGGTACGGTGAGCCAAGAAATTCTCAAGAAAATCTCCAAATCAATTAAGCATAATGCCGATTTGGACGACGCTCGAATTCTTCAAATCGCTCGAAACATTTCTCAACCCTATGGTTCAATGATCGAAGAGATAACAAGCAAGTATCTGACAGTTTCGAGAGAATTTGCTTTATTGAAAGCGTCGGCTTTTTGGCTCATCCCCACAGCCGAAGTCCCGCTCACCAATCTCGTCAGCGGCAAGATTCTGAGCGAATCCGAGCTTCCCATCCGCGTCACGGCGCTCACGCCGTGCTTCCGCGCCGAGGCTGGCTCTGCGGGGCGGGACACCAAGGGCATGCTGCGGCAGCACCAGTTCAACAAGGTCGAGCTTGTCTCGATCACCGCGCCTGACCAGTCGACCGCCGAACATGAGCGCATGCTGGCCAGCGCCGAAGCCGTGCTGAAAAAGCTCGGATTACACTACCGTGTGATGACGCTCTGCACCGGCGACATGGGATTTTCCGCCACCAAGACCTACGACATCGAGGTCTGGCTGCCCGGGCAGAACACCTACCGCGAGATTTCGAGCTGCTCGAACTGCGGCGCGTTCCAGGCCCGCCGCATGAACGCGCGGGTGAGGGGAGGCGATGGGAAAACGCTCGCCCATGTCCACACGCTCAACGGTTCAGGCGTCGCCGTCGGTCGCGCGTTGATCGCGGTGATGGAGAACTACCAGAACGAGGACGGCTCGATCACGGTGCCTGAGGCTTTGCTGCCCTACATGGGCGGCGTGACGCGGATTGGGCGGGGGTGAGGCAGGCCCTCATCCGTCATCGCTGTGCGATGCCACCTTCTCCCTGAGCGGGAGAAGGAAGAAATCCATCCGCTCGCCCCTTCTCCACTTGAGGGAGAAGGTGGCATCGCGTAGCGATGACGGATGAGGGCTTTCGCGCCCGCAAAACCCGCGGGACAACCACATGCGCATTCTGGTCACCAATGATGACGGCATACACGCGCCGGGCCTTGCCGTGCTGGAGCGCGTGGCACGCACCCTGTCGGACGATGTCTGGGTTATCGCGCCCGAGACAGACCAGTCCGGCGTGTCGCATTCGTTGTCATTGAATGATCCGCTGCGTCTGCGCGAGGTTACGCCCCGGCATTTCGCCGTGAGCGGTACGCCGACCGATTGCGTGATCATGGCGCTGCGCTACGTGATGGTGGAGCACAAGCCCGATCTGGTGCTGTCCGGCTTCAACCACGGCCAGAATGTCGCGGAGGACGTGACCTATTCCGGCACAATCGCCGCCGCCATGGAAGGCACGCTGCTCGGGGTCAGGTCCATCGCGCTGAGCCAGGGCTATGGCGCAAAAGGCCGTGCCGCGACCAACTGGATCTGTGCCGAAACTCACGCGCCGGGCATCATCAAGCGGCTTCTGGGTGAGGGTATACCCGAAGGCATCCTGATGAATGTGAACTTTCCCGATTGCCTGCCCGAAGAGGTGCAGGGTGTGTCGGTCACGGTGCAGGGCCGCCGCAACCAGGATCTGCTGCGCATCGAGCCGCGCGAGGACGGTCGCGGCAAGCCGTATTACTGGATCGCATTCGCACGCGGCAAGAGCGAGCCTGCCAATGGCACTGACCTGCAGGCGCTCGCCCACAAGCGCATCTCGATCACCCCTCTGGAGCTGGACCTGACCCACGAGCCGACGCTGACGCGGCTGGCGGCCGCCTTTGCCGGATGAGCACATTCCAGTCCGGCACTGATGAGGATGACGACGCGCCAATGGCTGATGGCGCGAAGACCCTGCAGTTCCTGCTGGCCTTGAGGGCGCAAGGCGTGGCTGATCTTTCCATCCTGCGGGCCATGGAGCGGGTCTCGCGCGAGGTGTTCGCGCCCGCCCGCTATGCTGACCTGTCGCGCACCGATGTCTCGATCCCGCTGGCCTGCGGGCAGACCATGACGCCGCCCACGATGGTGGCGTCGTTCCTGCTGTCGCTTGGCGTCGCACCGGGCCAGCGGGTGCTGGAGATCGGCACGGGCTCCGGCTATGTCACGGCGCTGATGACCGCGATGGGTGCAGAGGTGGTGTCGCTGGAACGGTTCCGCACGCTGGCGCTGGCCGCACATGAGCGTCTGGCTGGCCTTGGCATGCAGGCTGTGGAATTGCAGCATGCCGACGGGCTGGTCGCGACGCGGCTTCTGGGCCGCTTTGACCGCATCCTGCTCAACGGCGTGGTGGACCTGATCCCCGAGAACCTGCTGCAGAGGCTGGTGCCAGGCGGACGGCTGGTGGGCGCGCTCAGGGTCGATGGCATGCCGCGCAAGATCACCGTCTCGCGGGTGGGTGACAACGCGGTGGATCACAGCCTTGGCGGTTCCGTGAGGCTCACGCCGCTGATTTCTGGCCTCGCCAACACGCTCTGACGCGTGGCACCGCAAAAAAGTGGCTGACGTTGCGAGAGTTCTGTCGAATTGTTCAGCTTGGCAACGCTTTCGTAACCTGAATCCGCTTTTAATCATGACAGTAAGTTGTGTTGCGTAACCTGCGGTGCGGGCTGATGTTGAAGTCTGAATTTCTCCGGTCTTCGGCCGTTGTGCGTCTTGTCAGTGTGGGCATGCTTGCGGGTGCGCTAGGCGCTTGTAGCACCGATGTGGCGAGATTTTCCGAAAATCCGTTCAGCAATCCGTTCAAGGGCAGCTCAAGCCAGCAGCTTGACCGCACATCGACGGGAAGCATCGGCCGCGCGGCCTCCGCGACCGGTGAGAAGGCCGCCTCCACCGCAAGGTCGGTCGGCTCGGTCACCTCCCAGCCGCTCAGCGCGCCGACCGTCACCGGTTCCATTCCCTCGCGCTCATCATTGACGCAGTCCGCTCCGAGCGCCGTCGCCATGGCGCAGGCAAGCTCCACGTCAGCCCGTTCGGTTGCTGGCTGGTCTGCGGCAGGCGGCACGCCGGTTGTCATGGCCACTGGCGAGAACGTCAACACCCTGTCATCGCGCTATGGGGTGCCAGCTTCGGCGATCCTGTCCGCCAATGGCCTGTCGAATGCCTCGCAGTTGACGCCCGGTACCCGTGTGACCATTCCTGTCTACAACGCTGCAGCTTCTGCCGCCCAGCGCACGTCTGCGCCCTCTGCGTCGGTGCCCCGCACCACAACGCCATCCCGCCCGGTCGTGGTGGCTCCCGAGCCCCAGCCGCTTGAAAGCCTGCCAGAGGCGCGCAACGCTGTCATCACGCCGCGCCCACCGGCTCCTGTCCAGGCACCCGTGACGCCAAGGCCTCTGGCCAGTGCGCGTCCGGCGCAGGTTGTTGCGGCACAGCCCCCCGTTCGCGAGGTCGAGGCGACCCGTGCGGCACCCCAGCCGGTCGCGGCGCCCCGCACGGTTTCATCCGCTTCCGCCGATGCCGCACGCGAAAAGGCGAGGGCGCAGGCGGAAGCCGCACGCACCCGTGCCGACGCCGTGCGCCAGCAGACTGCAGCCAGCACCCGCGCCGATACCGAACTCAAGACCCGCAGCGCCGCCGAGGCCAAAGCCAGGGCTGATGCCGAAAAGGCCAAGCTCGCCGAACTGCGCGCCCAGACCGACACCGACCGCGCCAGGGCTGCAGAACTGCGAAAGGCCGCCGAAGCCGAGCGCACAAAGGCCGCCGAGGCCAAGCGCAAGGCTGAAGCCGAGATGAAGCTGCAGGCCGATGCCAAGACGAGGGCTGACCGTGAACTGAAGGCCGCGCAGGCTGAAGCTGCCGCAGCCGAGCGCAAGGCCCGCCAACAGTCTGCCGCCAGGCCGGCAGCAGCCGCTGCGCCCGCCGTCGTGGCCGCTGCACCCCGTGCGCAAGTGGACCCGGCCCCAACGGCCAGCATTCCGAAGGACGAGGCCAAACCGGTCGCAGCCGCAACGCCAACGGCAGAGTTCCGCTGGCCTGCGCGTGGCCGCGTGATCAACGGTTTCTCGGGGAAGGGCGGCAACGAAGGCATCAATATCGCCGTGCCGGAGGGCACGCCTGTGAAGTCTGCCGGTGACGGCGTTGTCGCCTATTCCGGCAATGAGCTGAAGGGTTACGGCAACCTCGTCCTCATCCGTCACGACAATGGCTATGTCTCGGCCTATGCCCACAACGGCGACATCAATGTCAGGCGTGGCGAGCGGGTCAACCGCGGCCAGGTGATCGCCAAGTCGGGCCAGACCGGCAATGTCGCCTCGCCTCAACTGCATTTCGAGATCCGCAAGGGGTCCAACCCGGTCGATCCGATGCCGTATCTGACCCAGTAGACCCTCGAGTTTCGATCAACGCTCGCGAGACCTTGTGTTGATCGTGAAGAGAGGCGGGATGGTCCCATGAAAGGCCGTCCCGCCTTTCAT
>JANMHN010000192.1:0-18956 GCA_031375185.1 Allobosea sp.
GCGGATCACGACCTGGCGATGCTGCGTTGCATACTGCGCAGGAACCACGACCCAGCAGCCAACCTTCTGGCCATGATGATCGACGCTGACCTGCCAGACCTTGCGGGCCGGCGAGATCATCACGGTCTCGGCTGTGGTGCCGTACTGTGCCGGGATGTGGCGTGTCACGACACGTGCAGGGCGCAGCGTGACGGTTTCGGAGACAGAACCATATTCGGCAGGAATGTGGCGCGCGACACGGATGGCCGGGCGAACCAGAACCTGTTCAGAAACTGCTTCATAAGCCGGAGGGGTGACGACAAGTCTGTAACAGGCGCTGCCCTGGCAATGTCCACCTGCATTGGCCATTGGGGCAGACATGACCATGGCACCAGCAACAACCAACGCTTTCGAGATGAGCTTCGACATGACGTGAACTTTCCTTCAACACCTTGACTTCAGACAGAAGGTTTTGCTGGACCAGCCGTCTTGTTACGTGTGTTTTGATGTGTTGTTCGGTCCTGCACAAGGTTAACGTGCCAACAAGGTAAAATTAACTGTTTTTGCTTGTATTAACCAGTCCGGTTTTCATGTCCTGTCTTCAAGAACCGCCAGATGGCGCTTGCCTTGGCCCGGCACGGCTGTCCTTGGACGAAAATTGTGTCCGGAGGACCTGTGGAACGTCGTCCTCGAAAAGAAGACCTTGTTGGCCCGTTTTCCGGGGTCCATTTCCTGCGGCCCGTTTTCTGCCACAGTCATGTCGTGCTGCATATCCGGTGACATCTCTGGTGCCAGCAACGGACGATTGCGTTGCGCCGTGAGACAAGGTTTAAGAATGGTTGATCCTGAACCGCCAGGTTCGCGTCAAAACGGGACTGAGGACATCAACGGTGGAGTTTCGGCGTAAAACCGTCTGGAGCAGGCTCAAGCGTCTCGCACTTGGTGCGGATGCGGCTATCGACTCGTCGCTGTATGCGGCAGGCCGGTCTGCGGCAGAGCGCTACGAACGGTTCCGCTCCGTGATGGGCGCCTTCGCCGTATCAGGGCCGAAGCGTGTCGCGAACGAACTCGTCAGCGAAAGTCTCACCATCGGACTGGCAGGCCTTGTCGTCCTCACCGTGCTCGCGCAAAGCTCGGTGCGCGACGCGAACGAGGATTTCGTGCGCAGGCAGCCCCTCGCCGTCACATTTCTGGACCGCTACGGCTCGGAGATCGGCAAGCGCGGCATCCGTCAGGATGATTCGGTCAGGCTTGAGCAACTGCCCGACCATCTTGTGAAGGCTGCGCTCGCCACCGAAGACCGCCGGTTCTACGAGCATTTCGGCATTGATGTCATCGGTCTTGCGCGTGCGCTCACCGTCAATGCGCGCGCCTCCGGCGTCGTGCAGGGCGGCTCCACGATCACCCAGCAGCTTGCCAAGAACCTGTTCTTATCGAACCAGCGCTCGCTTGACCGCAAGATCAAGGAAGCGTTCCTCGCCATTTGGCTCGAGCAGCGGCTCAGCAAGAACGAGATCCTCAAGCTCTACCTGGACCGGGCCTACATGGGCGGCGGGGCTTTCGGCGTCGGGGCCGCTGCCGAGTATTATTTCGGCAAATCCGTCAAGGATGTCAGCTTGTCGGAATCGGCCATGCTGGCCGGCCTGTTCAAGGCACCGACCCGTTTTGCACCGCATGTGAACCTCCCGGCGGCCCGTGCCCGTGCCAGCGATGTGCTCTCCAACATGGTCGAGGCCAAATTCCTCAGTGCGGGCCAGGTCGACAGCGCGCGCCGCAACCCCGCCACCGCCATCGACAGGGGGCGCGGCACCTCGCCGGATTACTATCTCGACTGGGCCTTCGAGGATGTCAGCCGCATGGCGGATGCCGGCATGTTCGGTACTGATCGTGTGCTCACCGTCAAGACACCGCATGATCCGGCTATCCAGGCCAAGTCAGACCAGGCTGTCGAGCAGATCCTGCGGCAGTTCGGTCCTGACTATGGCGCGACGCAGGCCGCGACCGTGACCATGGACATTGATGGCGGTGTCAGGGCCATGGTCGGCGGTCGTGATTACGGTGCCAGCCAGTTCAACCGCGCGACGGATGCAGCCCGGCAGCCCGGCTCCTCGTTCAAGCCCTTTGTCTATACGGCTGCCCTCACGCAGGGCCTGTTCAAGCCCGCATCGATCGTGACCGACGCGCCTGTGTGCATCGGCAACTGGTGCCCCAACAATTATGGCCGCTCCTATGCAGGCTCGATGCCATTGACGGTTGCGATGGCCAAGTCGATCAACACGATCCCTGTGCGCATGTCGATCCAGATGGGCCGGGCACTCGGCGAGACGCATGATGGCCGGGCCGCAGCCTTGGGGCGCAAGCGCATCATCGACATGTCCCGCAAGATGGGACTGGTCTCCACCCCCCTGACCGACAGCGTGGCCCTGCCCATCGGTGCCGCCGAAGTCACGGTTCTGGACATGACATCAGGGTATTCGACCCTTGCCAATGCCGGCAGGCAGGCGCGCCCCCATGCCGCCAGCGAGATTTATGCGTCGAACGGCACACTGATCTGGCGGCGCGACCGAGACGGGCCAAAGGCCGAGCAGGTTGTTCCGGTCGCCGTTGCGCACGACATGAACTTCATCCTGTCAAAGGTTCCGACCGAAGGCACAGGCAGGCGCGCCGCCCTTGACGGCGTGATCTCGGCCGGCAAGACCGGCACGACCAATGGCTACAAGGACGCCTGGTATGTCGGTTACACCGGCAACATGGTCACGGGCGTCTGGTATGGCAACGATGATTCCAGCGAGACCGACAACATGACGGGCGGCTCCCTGCCGGCCATGACCTTCAAGGAAATCATGAGCTTCGCGCATGCCGGCCTTGACCTGAAACCCATTCCGGGGGTGGCCCCCGCTGTTCCCGATCCGAAGGTCCCGGCTCTGGTTGCAGCTGCCCGGCCCGCCGTCACGGACACGGACGAGCGCCTTCAGCAACTGCGCACAGGCCACCTGACGCGGCGGTCATTTGATGTGATCAGCAATATCGGTTCGATGTTCAGGGATGTGAAGCCTGTGGCACCTGTTGACGTCTCCGCCATGGACGGCTTCAGGACACCTGATTCGACGGCCAGCGGCAGCAAGATCACCGAGGTCAGGTAGACGTGGCACGTTCACCCCTGACGTTGTCCGGCAAGACCACTGGCGCACTTGGGAACCATACCTTGCGAACCCGGCAGGTTCTGCTGATCTGCGTCGGCGCACTCGTCGCAGGCATTGGCTCGACCATGGCCTTGCTGGGCGAGCGGCCGCCTTTCGGTTCGGTCAGGATCGGCCCCTGGCAGACATTTCCGCGCATGGGCTCTGCTGAGGTCGATCCTTACGGGCGCGCCATTCTGGCGCGAGGCCCGCATCTGCCCCTTGCCGCCGGAGAAGGCATCCTGCTCGCAGCCCATGTCGATGACAGGGGCGAGGGGCTGACCGGGCGCTGCCGCTATGCGATCAGCGGGATGACATTGCCCTCGCGTGGCTGGACGCTTGCCGTCGTCGACCCCTCTGACCGTGTTCTGACCGGCCCTGACGCCGCGGTTCTCAGCGACGCGGATCTGATCCTAAGCGAAAGCGGGCAGATCAGCATCACCGCATCGCCAACCGTCATGCCTGGCAACTGGCTGCGCTTGCCTGCAGGCGAGAGGTTCGGTCTTGCCATGCGCTATTATGACAGCCCGATGGCGGCCAGCCTCGGCCAGCTCGATGCCAGCCTGCTGCCGCGCATCACGCGGACCGGGTGCAGGACGTGAGAGTGCAGAGCGTCAGCGGGCTTGCCGCATGATCACGGATCGCGCCATTGCAGGGCCGACGCAAGGCACCGTGCGTGGGGCTGATCGGCGCCATCCTGGCCGCCTGATACGCAACGTGCTGCTGTTCTGCACGCTGGCGGGCATCGCCCATATTCTCACGGTGCTTCTGATCCCGCGATATGCCGTGCTTGATGCCGCCTCCGCCTTCCTGAACACCGGGGCGGATGCGCGGGCCGAACTCATACGGCCTGACCTGCAAGGGCGGATGCCGATCGTCGATGCCGATGCCATGACGGCCATTGCCGTGTGTGGTTTTGACCTTGCTGACGGGCCGTTGCGCGTCAGTGCCCGCACCGGCCAGACCTTGCTGTCCTTGTCGTTGCATGTGCGAGGTGGCGGCGTCTTCTATGCCGTGACAGACAGGGCGGCACAGCGCGGCCTGATCGAGTTCGTCGTTCTCAACCGACGCCAGTTCGAAGATCGTGTGGCGAAGGATGATGATGGTGACAGCCAGCGCGAACTGCGCGTCGTCGCCCCGGCAGAGCAGGGCATCGTGGTGGCGAGGGCGCTGGTCAAGCAGCCATCCGACAGGCCGCTTGCCGAGGCCATGGTCAGCGCCGTGGCGTGCGGCGCGGCTGGTTGAGCTTTCTGACCCTAGCCCCTGACGCGGATCGGCTCGCCCTTGCGGACCTGATAATCGCCGTCCACAAGCCCGTCGAACTGCTTGATTTCATGTTCAAGCGCAAGCAGCGCGCGCTCAGCCATGATGGCTTCGCGCGACGGCATCTCGACAACCAGGTTGTCGAGCGCATGGCGATAGCTTTGCAGCCTGTGGCGTGTCCGCTCTCGGACCCAGGCGACGAGACCTTGATTTTCCACCACCCGCGCATCCGCATGGTCCGGCATGGGGGCGGTGACAGCAGGCGAAAGCGCGGCAGTCCTGATCCTGACACGGTCTGCGGCGGCCACGCGCTGCGCCATCTTGCGGAATGGCGCGATCAGGGCCGTGTCAGCCACGATATCTTCGGCAAGACGGCGGTAGCGGGACGTCTCGGAGCGGAAATCCGCACTGAGCAGTGCCACACGGTAGCGGTCCGGATCGACCGACTGCCATGAAACCGGAATGATGCGGGTCCGCGCCAATTCCTGCACCTCGCGCAGGAACCATGAACGTTCATGGGCCGGCATGACAAAGCGCCAGGCCCGGTCCCGCAATTCGGTCTCATCATCGGTCAGATGAAACGGCGAAACCTGTTCGCCGCGCGCCCAGGCGGAATAATAACCTGCACCGGGCAGCAAGCTGCTGTTCCACAGCGACGGGCGCGGACGCCCCAGATCGCCGACATCGGCGGCGCAGGCAACGACCAGCGCCTGAACGGCCACCAGTGCGGCGCAGGCAGGGCGCGATATCATCCGCGCTTGCGGCGAGGCTGAGGGCGCAATGGTTCTGGCAAACGTGAGGATGAGGCTTGGGCGGCCTCGCCATGACGCTCGTATCTGACGCCGAGGAACAGGAGAACCTGACCACTCGGCCCGCCGGAATGTGTCACGGGCCGCACGGAAAGGTTTTCAGGTTTCGGCCACGGGATGACTTGGCCCATGACAATCTCCATCAGGAAGGTCTGACTGACGCGGTCACGAAAAGATCACATGCAAGGCGACTCAACCTTTCTGCATGAGGGACTTCGATGGTTAACGGACCGCTAATGCTTTTGCTCTAAATGTTGAAAATCCGGTGTCTGTCATAGCGTTGCGTTCCCATGGCTTCCGACTTCTCAGGTTCGTCCCCGTTCGACGAGTTGGCCCATATGGCCCGCACAGGCGATCCGGGTCTGGCGGCTGCAAGCCTGAAAATCCAGACCGAACTGTTCCTCCGGCAGGCATCCGCCGGCGAGCCGAATGCCGGGACATTTTCTGCGCTGGCCCTTCTCCTTCTGCCGTTGGTGGACGAGGCCACGGCCCGTCACGTCGCTGTGCGCATCTGCGCCCATGAGCATGCACCCGAAGCTCTGGTCAGGGCCTTGTATGAACGCGGCGGCGGCACGGCAGACATCGTGCTGGAGCGGACCCTCTGCCTGCCTCCGGACATCTTTCACCTCGCCATCGCTCATCCTGACCCGCGCCTGGCCACGCGGCTTGCGGCTCGCCCCGACCTCGGTGACGAGCACCAACTGCACCTTCTGGGGCGCGGCGAAACAGCGACGTCGCTGGCGCTGGCCAGAAACCACGGCATCCGGCTCAACCGGTCCGTTCTGGCGGGGCTTGTGTCCGCCGCCAGATGCAACCGCGACATGGCATCTGCCCTGTTCGGTCGCAGCGATGTCGACAGAATGGCGCTCATGCCGCTCTACCAGCTTGGGAGCGATGAAGACCGCGCATTGATGCGCGAGATCATTGCCAAGCGCCTCAAGGACAAGGGTCTGGCCCGTGCCGGGCGTGAAAGTTCACAGGCCGAGCGCGAGAGCCTGCTTGACGTGTCGATCCTGGGTATGCCCCATCTTCTGGCCGTGCTGTTGGAGATTGTCGGCAGGGACGAAGCGTTCGCCGCTGCGGCCAGCGCTGATGCCAGCCGCGAGTTGGTGGGGCTTGCCCTCGTGGCTGCCGGGATCAGCCCCGAAGATGCCACGCGCATGCTGCTCCGCACAGGTGACGAGGTGGCGCGGAACAGTTTAGCTTTGCATGCCGTGGTCCATGTGATGCGCACGACGTCGCCACAGGCCGCCGAATTGATCCTGTCCTCAGCATGGCCGCGCCAGCACGTGCCAGCGCAGATGCCGGGCCAGCATCAGCATGTTCCGGTGATGGCGCCAGGCGGCACTCCGGCGCGCGGCACCCGCGGCATGACCACGAACGCAATGGCAGGACGGCGGGTGGCCGGGCAGACTGTCAGGGACCGCCTGCGCGGGCAGACCTGACAGGACCGTCAAGGCGTTTTGACCCCGACGGGCAAGACTTCACACCCAGCCGCCATCCACGATCATCGATTGCGCCGTCATGCCGGAGGACTGGGCCGAGGCGAGAAAGAGGGCCGAGCGGGCAATGTCATCGGGCATCAGGCGGCGTTTCAGGCATTGCTGGGTCATGAGCTCGCGCTCGCTTTCGGGCGTCAGCCAGAGGTCGATCTGGCGCTGGGTCATGATCCAGCCAGGAATCAGGCAGTTGACGCGGATATTGTGGGCACCAAGCTCCCGCGCAAGCGCACGTGTCAGGCCCACCGCCGCCGATTTGGCGGTCTTGTAGGCGGCAAAGCTGTCCTTGCTCTGCATGTAGCTGGTCGAGCCTATGCAGATGATTGCGCCGCCACCCAGCGCCTGCATGTCCTTCCACACCGCCTGAGCGGCGAAGAACTGGTGGTCGATATTGGTCGCCATGCGCTCGCGCCAGTAAGCCGGCGTCACCTCGTCGATGCTGTGGCGGTCATCGCGGGCCGCATTGTTGACCAGCACGCTGAAGGAGCCGAGCCGGCTGCGCAGCCTGTCGATGGTGGCCGGGAGCGCATCCAGATCGCGCAGGTCAGCACTCTCGAAGGCCATGGCGGCACCAAGCTCGGTCGCCAGACGGGTGCCTGCATCGGCGTCAAGATCAAGCACGCCCACATTTGCGCCCTGTTCCACGAACGCGCGGGTGACCGCCTCGCCGATGCCCGTGGCGCCACCCGTGACAAGGACATTGGAGCCGCGCAGATCGGGATAGATGGCGGTGCTCATGGTTGAAGTGTCCTGTGCGCCTCTGTGGGCGGGGGGGTCATCGTGGGTTCAGCCGATGGCCCGGCAGCGCCCGGTCCCGGAATGGCTCCTGGCGGGCATTTGCCGCCGATGATCATGCCGAGCACGTCGTCCTGGCTGACATCGCTGACAGCCGCAGTCCCGACGACGCGGCCATTCTTCATCACCACGATGCGGTCCGCCAGATCGAACACGTCATGCAGGTCATGGCTGATCAGGAAAATGCCGATACCGTCCGCCTTGAGTTGCTTGATCAATTCGCCGACCTGCGCCGTCTCGGCCGGGCCGAGCGCTGCTGTCGGCTCATCCATGATCAGCACGCGGGCATTGAAATGGATGGCCCGCGCGATGGCAACCGTCTGGCGCTGGCCGCCGGACAGGGCGCTGACCGGCTCCTTGAAGCGCCGGAAATGCGGGTTGAGCCGGGCCATGGCCTTGCGCGTTTCGGCTTCCATCGACGCATCGTCCAGCGTGCCCCAGGACGTCAGCTTCTCGCGGCCCAGATAGATGTTGGCGGCGGCGTCGATGTTGTCGGCCAGCGCCAGTGTCTGGTAGATCGTCTCGATGCCGTTGGCCTTGGCATCGCGAGGTGTGCGGATGGCGACAGTCTGGCCGTTGATGGCGATTTCGCCCGCATCTGCCGGATAGGCGCCGGACAGTATCTTGATCAGTGTCGACTTGCCGGCGCCGTTATGGCCCAGCAGACCGACGACCTCGCCGGGAAACAGGTCCACCGAGACATTCTCGACGGCCTTGATGCCGCCAAAGGCGATCGAGATGTTGCGCATCTCGACAAGCGGGGTTTTCCGGGCGCTCATGCCGTCCTCCTCACTTCAGGCGCTTGCGGTAAAGCGTGTCGAGCCACACGGCCACGACCAGAACGACGCCGACCACGATGTTCTGCAAGGGCGTGTCGACGCCGAGCAGTACCATGCCCGACTGCAGCGACTGCATGATCAGCGCACCCAGCATCGCGCCAACGATGGTGCCTACCCCGCCCGAAAGGCTGGTTCCGCCGATGACGGCCGCCGCGATGACATAAAGCTCGTCAAGCGAGCCTGCCGAATTGGTGGCGGCGTTGAGCCTCGCGGTAGTGATGCAGGCGGCAAGGCCGGTCAGGACCCCCATCACGCCATAGACCTGCATCAGCACGCGGCGTGTGTTGACGCCCGACAGTTGTGCCGCCTCGGGGTTGCCGCCGATGGCGAACACGTAGCGGCCGAACGTCGTTCGCCGCGCCACGAAGCTCATGACGATGCCGGTCACCAGCGCAATGATCATCGGCACGGCAAATCCGTGCGAGATGAACAGGCCACCTTCAGGCCACGGCGTGCCCTGGGCCTCCGCCAGGCGGCGCGCGATGGTCGCGGGCAGTGGATAGGCGTTGAACAGCATGACCACGCCGATCACTGTCGCCACGATCACGCCGATCACGATGGCTTCGATGGCGGGCGGCCTGACAGTGAAACCGAAGCTGAGCTTTCGGCGCCGGGCCATGAGCATGCCCGTGATGATGGCGAAGATGGCCACTGCACCGAGTGCCCAACTCGCGGTCGCCCCGATCGCCCCCTCGACGCTGCCGCCAAGGCTCCTGAAACGCCCGTCCATGGGGGCGACCGTCTGCCCGGTCGTGACCCACCAGGCCGCGCCGCGCCACACCAGCAGCCCGCCAAGCGTGACGATGAACGAGGGAATGACCAGATAGGCGATCAGCGCGCCGTGGAACAGGCCGATCAGCCCTCCCAGTGCCATCGCCGCGAGCGCAGAGATCAGCCATGTCAGGGGATGTTCGAGGCCGATGAGTTCCGGCAGCCAGCGCGCCTGGATGACACCGACCAGCATGCCGACCACGCCCAGCACCGAGCCGACCGACAGATCGATGTTGCGCGTCACGATGATCAGCACCATGCCGCAGGCCATCACAGCGATGGCCGATGTCTGGACGGAGAGATTCCACAGATTGCGCGGCGTGAGGAAACTGCCGCCCGACAACAGATGAAACCCGGTCCAGATCACGGCCAGCGCGGCCAGCATGCCGACTAGCCTGGGATCGATCTCGAACTTGCGGAATATATCCATGCGTTCACCGCGCCTGATGGGTCACTGCGGATCGGTGCCCGCCCCGACGGTGCGGAGCAAGCATCCCGGCAGGATGCACGGCCAGGCCGGATCCTGCCGGGATGGTGAGGATGTGCATCCGCCCGTTCAGTTGCAGGCAGCCACCTTGCCCGCAGGCACGCCCTGGCAGACCGCCGCTTTCGGAGCCCAGCCCGCATCGATGACCACGTTGAGGTTGGCCTGGGTGACGACGACGGGCTTGAGGAAGATGGCCGACATGGCGCTCTTCGACGGACCCTGGTTCCAGACCTGCGCGCCCGCAACCTCCGTCAGCTTCTTGCCGCCGGCAAGCTGCATGGCGATCTCACCTGCAGCCTTGCCGAGTTCGCGCGCGTCTTTCCAGACCGTCATGGCCTGCTGGCCCGTGGCGATGCGGTTGAGTGCCGCACGGTCCGCGTCCTGGCCCGAGACCGGAACCGAACCGGCGAGACCTTGCGCTGCGAGCGCGGCAATCGCCCCGCCCGCCGTGCCGTCATTGGCCGCCACGACCGCATCGACCTTGTTGTTGTTGCGCGTCAGGAACTGCTCCATGTTGCGCTGGGCATTGGCCGGCAGCCAGCCATCGGTGAACGCTTCGCCCACGTTCTTGATCTTGCCCGCATCGATGGCAGGTTTCAGTACCTCCATCGATCCCTGGAACAGGAACGCGGCATTCGGATCCGCCCCGGAGCCCTTGATGAAGACATAATTGCCTTCCGGCTTCGCCTTCTGGATCTCGCGCGCCATCATCCGGCCAACCTCGACATTGTCGAAGGTGAGGTAAAATGCCTTCGGGTTGTCGATGAGGCGGTCATAGCCGACCACCTGGATGCCCTCGTTCAAAGCCTTGTCCACCGCCGGGCGGATGGCGCTGGCATCCTGTGCCAGCACAATCAGCGCCTTGGCACCGCGCGCGATCAGGCTCTCGACATCCGTGAGCTGCTTGCCGGGAGACGATTGCGCATCGGCTGAAATATAAGTTCCGCCAGCCTTCTCGATGGCGGCCTTGATGGCGGCCTCGTCCGTTTTCCAGCGTTCTTCCTGAAAGTTGGACCAACTGACCCCGATCACCGGACCACGGTTCTGCTGGGCCATGGCGACAGTGCTGATGCCTGCCAGCAACCAGGCGGCGGCAACGGCGCTCACGATACGCTTCATGTTCATCCTCCCTTGCGAAGCCTTGCATGAAGGCTCCTGATGATTGTTCCGGCCACGGACAGTGCCCGGTCGCTTGCTTGGTCCCGCCAGCTTGGAGCGGAATTCAGCCGGGTTTGGAGGAACTGTCAATGGCAGCCCGCACGAGACCGCGCCACGAGCGCACACGTATCTGATCTTCAACACTCATGTGTTGAATCACACAGATGTTATCGGCAATGTGTGTCAGGTGATCATGCAGGTGATCATGGCAGGGTAACTCCGGGCCAGACATGACAGCAGCCCTGCCATGAAACCTTCGCAGAGAGACAGGAGCGATGTCTTCCATGATGCATTCCGTGCCTTGTCCATCGGCTGCGCCCGAACTGGTGTTCTGGGGCGTGCGAGGTTCCGTGCCCATGCCCGGACCCGGCACGCTGGTGTTCGGTGGCAACACATCCTGCATCGAGGTGAAGGCAGGTGGCGCAAGGTTCATCGTGGATGCGGGCACCGGCATTGTCCCGCTCGGCCAGCAGGCCCGCTGGACACATGCGCCAAAGGAGCCGATCCATATTCTCCTGACTCATCTTCATCATGATCACATCATCGGCCTGCCGTTCTTCAAGCCCGTCTACCAGACCGGTCGCGAGATCCATCTGTGGTGCGGCAATCTTGATGGTGCCTGTCTCGAGACGGCGCTCGACCGGCTGTTTGCCCCGCCGCTGTTTCCTTTCCGCCTTGCAGAGGTTCCGGCCCTGATCGTGTTTCACAGCTTCCATGCCGGCGAGACGCTTGACATTGCCGGGCAGTCGGTGCGGACGGTCGTGCTCAATCACCCGTCCGCGGCGACGGGATATCGTTTTGGGGATGTGGGCGGCTCGGTGGCCATCATCACCGACATCGAGCATAGCGAGGCGGGGCCTGATCCTGCCGTCTTGGCGCTGTGCGACCATGTCGATGTGCTCGTCTACGACATGATGCTGGACGAGGCCGACTATGGGGGTTGCAAGGGCTGGGGACATTCCACCGCCAGTGCTGCCATCGCACTGGCCGACGCGGCAAAGGCAGGCAAGCTGGTGGGATTTCACCATTCACCCGGCCACGATGACGCCTTCATGCACGACCGCGAGCGCAGGCTTCAGGAGGCGCGGGCCGGATCGCTGATGGCCCGCGAAGGGCTGGTGCTGTCTTGCTCTGCCGCCGCCCGGCCCGTGTCATTGGCGGATTCTAATTTGTAGAGCGTCTCTCCGCCGGGCTTGTCGACAAGTTCGGTCAGGCTGGACAACGGCAGATCGAGCAGCAGGCGCGTGCTTTCGCTGAGACCGATGACCAGCTCAGCGCTGCCCATCACGGATTTCAAGGCCACTTGCGTGCGTTGCGCCAGATTGACGGTGCGTCCGACGACCGTGTAGTCCATCCGGCCTTCAAAGCCGAGATCGCCTGCCAGGACGCTGCCGGAATGCACCCCAATCCGCATGCGGCAGCTACGCGGGTCTTCACGCAGCATCCGGCGCAGATGGGGCAGCATGATGCTGCGGATGTCGAGGGCGGCCTGCCAGGCATGCGCCGCATGGTCGGCATCAGGCGTGGGCGCACCCCACACCGCCAGAAGTCCATCCCCGGTATATTTGTCGATGGTGCCGCCCGATGCCTCGATCACTGGGCCGACGATGGCGAAGATCCCGTTCAGGTAGCGCGCGACATCTTCCGCGCTGCGCCCGTTTGCATAGGCGGTGTATCCGGCGAGATCGAGAAAAAGGATGGTGACATCGCGGTCCACAGCCATGCCGCGGTCTTGGCCGAGCATGACGAGCTGCTGGATGAGCACACGCGGCACGTAACTCTGGAAGCGCTTGAGTGCGAGCGCAGCGCGGCCAAGCGCATGCGCCGTGTCGCGGATTTCGGCCACGGGACTGGCTTCGAGCGCGGGACGACGTACCTTGTCGAAATCGAGCCGTTCAAGCTCGCGGGCCGCGCCCGCAATGTCCTCTGCCGGCCTTGCAGCCATGCGCCCCATGAGGCGAGCCAAGAGCATCACCACGAACAGGACCAGACCCGAGCCGTAGAACAGCGCCTGCACCACCCAGCGCTCGCGGAATGTGGCCAGAGAGTTCTGGTGATAACCGACAATCCACGAGTAGGGCCCATAACCGGAAATCTCGCGATAATGATACTCATGCGCCGTGTAGCCTGTGCCCACCCAGCTCCAGTGTGTCGACGACCGCGCGTTGCGATCACGCAGGACCGGCTTGCGCGGATCAGTCCACATCACGGCGAGGGCTGGATCATTCACCGCGTCCAGCCCCGGCAGCTCGTTGCCGCTGGACATGGCCTCGCGCAGGTTGGGATGAACGATGACCGTGTTTCGGCCTGCAAGCACGAAAGGCGTGATGCCGGGGTTCATGTTCAGCACCACGTCGGAGATGGCTTCCGAGGTCAGCACCGTCATGAACACGCCAAGCAGGCGGCCCTCGCGAAACACCGGCTGGCGGTGCAGCAGCACGGGCGCGCGGGCGATCGGACTGACAAACGGGCGGTTCCAGACCGGCCCTTCCCCGATCAGTGCGGAGGTCCAGATTTCATCGGCAAAGCGAGCGCTCGACCTGGTCTCGATCATCTCGTCGCCCTGATCGCGCGACCAGCGGCGGAATGAACCTTCCGCTTCCAGAAAACCGATGCCGATGACATGGCTCTGTCCGGTGACAACGCCGATCATGAAGCGGCGGAAGGCATCACGATCTGCCGGGTCGATCCGGCCTGCACCGATGAACCGTGCGACAATTGCCATCTGGCTTGCCACCGGATCGAGATTGGCCCGCAACTGATCTTCCAGCCCGTCAACCATGGCATCGGTAGAGGCCTTCAGCAGACGAATGGTGTTGTCCCGCGCACCGAAATAGCCAGCCGCCATCACCGGCAGGAGCGCAAGAAGCAGCACAAGTCCAAGGCCAAGCGGAAGCAGGCGCTGGAGACGCATGCTGCGCTGCCCTTTTCGCGATGGCGGGCGGGTTGGGTCGGGAATTTTCAACATGCCGGTTGCTGGGCGTGCTTTCATGCAGGGGATCAGACGTCTGATCACCTCTACACATCAATTCAAGTCAGGGATGCGGCAAATATGGTCATGATCACGGCTCTTTGAACTGGCAGATGCCAGGTCTGTCAGAAAGCCGGCATCCGGTAAGCAGATGGCATTGCCACAAGAGGCTCGGACTTCACCAGGCGAATGATCGGATCGTTGGCATATCGCCCCTCGATCAGGTAACCATCCGGCACAATCTGCGTGAATATCCTGGCTGATCCTTCGTCCTGATCGGTGAAGCCTGCCTCAGGCAGAGTCACCAGCACGCCCAGATTGACCAAGGCAACGATCACAAGTGAGCGCCATGCCCTTTTCCGAGGCCGGTGATGATCAGATCGGGTCATGGCCAATCTCCTCTGCCGTAGCGACTGTCCAACAATGGCGCAGCGCGCTTGAAAGGCATGTGCGAAACGACACATCGCAAAAGCACTGGACTTCGAGGCCGGATTTTGCGCTTGCTTGGATGGCTATATCTTCCACCCGGTCTTACTGCGACAATTTCCTGCCCTGCGATGCTCTTGCCTTGTGATGCTCTTGCCTTGTGATGCTCTTGCCAATGACAACTCGTCGTCATCCTCCAAAGTTCCCGTCTGCCTGGTTCGGCTGCACCATTCTTGCACGCGCGATTCTTGCACGCGCGATTTTTGCAGGCGCGGTCCTTGCCAGTCCGGTCATGGTGAGCCCGGTCATGGTCAGTCCTGCGCTTGGCGTCGAGATCGAGCCTGACCGCCGGTTGGTCCGGCAGGGGCGAAACCCGGCGACAGGTCATGTGACATGCGGTTCGGGGTCTGGCACAGCTCAGCTTGTCGGCGCGCATAATGTAATCATCACCGCAGCGCATGTGCTTTATGGCCGCGATGGCCTGCGCGCCTCGCAAGGTGGCTGCACATTCTCGGTGATGGTCAATGGCGAGCGGCAGAGTTTTGCCATCGATACCAGCCGCATCCGGGCGGGCACCGAGCAACCTTACGCCATGCCGGCCTCATTCGACTGGGCCGTTGCGCGCCTGGCAAGCCCGGTCGCAGGTACAGCTCCTTACGAACTGGGCTCAGGCCCGTCTTCAGGCCAGCCTGTCACGCTGGTCAGCGGGCGCACGCTCGGGGTGACGCGCGGCGTAATCATGGAGGATTGCCAGGTGCGCGCCCTGCGCAATGCCGAGGGCGGGCGCGAAACATTGCTGGATTGCAGCGCGCAATCGGGCGATTCAGGCGCGGCGGTGCTGGACCGGGCGGGCCGCATCACTGCCATCTATGTGGGCTTCCGCAGCACAGCGCCGCAGATGCGCCAGATTTTCTCAAGTGACCATTACAACTTTGCGGTCTCGGTGAATGCGCGCATGCGCATGGCCGTGTCCGAGATGACGCGCTGACAGGCTGCGCAAGATGGCTTTCTTGCTTGCAGGCTTCTGAAAACCTTTGTTGTCCATGGCTGACGCAAAATTGAGACCGCAAAGCACCGATATAGCCCGACAATCCTTATCCTGAGACTGTCGAAGGACGAGTCTCAGGAGGTTTAACTCTGGATACATCCTTCGACAGGCTCAGGATGAGAATCCATGGGCTCATGATGAGTATTGTTGGTCAAAGTCTGTGTTCTATTTGCATTTTCAGCCTCATCTCATCCGGAGCCTTGGAACATGAGCACTGCGTCCACCACCCTGTGCGACATTCCCCTGTTCAGGGAGGCCGAGCCGGAGACGCTTCGCCGCTTTGCCGGGCGCGAGACCTGGACCACTTACGATCCCGGCGCCATCGTGGTCGACTTCGATGATGTCTCCACGGATGTGTTCTTCATCGTGACGGGCGAGGTGCGGGCGGTGGTGCGAACAGCGGGAGGACGCGAGGTCATTCTGGGTGATCTGCACACGGGCCAGCTCTTCGGTGAAATGTCAGCCATCGATGACGCGCCGCGTTCGGCCAACATCACGGTGCTGAACACGGCCAGGGTGGCCCGCATGTCCGGCACCACCTTCATGGACCTCGTGACCCAATCTCCCATTGTGGCGCGTCGGCTGATGAAGATCCTCACCGAGCGCGTGCGCACCGGCAACGCCAAGCTGGTCGAGCACGCCTCCTTGACCATCCGCTACAGGCTTTATGCCGAACTCCTGCGTGAGGCCCGCCCGCGCAAGACCGGCAGCGACAAGAACGGCAGCGACAAGAACGGCAGCGACGAGCTGATCATCAGCCCGCCACCGACACAGACAACCCTTGCAGGCCGGATCGGCGGGCGGCGCGAGGCAGTGTCGCGCGAGATCGCTGACCTGCTGCGCCGCGGCATCCTCAACCGGACAACTGCGGCGCTGATCATCACCAAGCCGCAATGGCTGCGGGATGCGATTGCGCGGGAACTGGAAGATTGACATTGCTCATGTGCAAACGCCCGGCCATTTCTGGCCGGGCGTTGATATTGGGACGCTATGCGAGATTCAGCGAACGTAGCGCTCAACACCGACTTCCGAGCCGCTGGTAAACGTCTCGGCTGAGTTGCGGCCTTCGACGTTGATGGCAGCCTGTGCGCCGTAGTTGTAAAGGCTCACGCCGACTTCGGAAGAACCGGATGGTGCGATGGCGGCATTGCGGCCTTCGGTGATGGCGAATGTGCCTGCCTGTGCAGGGTAGCGATCCGAATTGTTTTCGGCTGCGAAAGCCACGGTCGAAGAAGCGGCAACAAGGGCGGCAGAGATAAGGGTCTTGATCGAGGTCATGATAATCTCCTGATGGTAGGGTTGAGTTGTTGAACTTTGAACTTGTCCGGTCGGCGGGTTTCTTTCGCTGTTCCGATGTTGCCGTTATGACAGCCTCCATCGGGCGCGGCTGTGCGCCTTCGCACAAGCGCGAAACAGGGTCATGGCTGTCCCAGAAGGACAGTTCAGGCGTAGCGGGAGATACCGCCGATGGCCGCAAGCTGGCGCAGGGCTCCGTGCACCGGGGTTCGCGATGCACCGAAGCGCTGCCCGATGCGGATCACAGGTTCCGAGGTGCCATGGTCGATGCCGGTTATTTGATCCCGTCACTTGACGCGGTGATCATCCAGCGCCGACAGTCAGCCCACACGCTTGCCGGGCCGACGACAGCATGACATCAGCGCCTCACTTTTCTGGCCCAACGGTGGGTCTCGTCACAGGCGCGGCCTCCGGCATCGGCGCAGCGGTGGCTGTGAAGCTGGCGCAGGCCGGCATGGATGTGGTGATCAACCATTTCGGAACGCCTGATGCCGCCGAAGCTGTCGCGGCAAAGGTGCGTGTGACGGGACGGCTGGCACTGGTGGCGGAGGCGGATGTGGGCGACCCTGATGCTGTCGCGGCCATGTTCGCGGCCATCGACAAGCAGTTCGGTCGGCTTGATCTTCTGGTCGCGAATGCAGGCATCACCCGCGCGCTGGATGTTTTCGACACCAGCCTTGATGACTGGAACACCGTGATCCGCACCAACTTGACCGGCACGTTCCTCACCACGCAGCAGGCGATGATCCGCATGCGAAGCGCCGGCAAGGGAAATATCGTGATCATGGGTTCGGTGGTTGGCCATCAAGGTGCACTGAAAGGCCATGTCGCCTATGCCGCCACCAAGGCTGGCCTTGGCGGGCTGATGAAGACGCTGGCGCGGACCGGCGCTTCGCTCGGCATCCGCGTCAATGCGGTTGCGCCGGGCATCGTCGCCACAGACCTGTTGTCAAGCACCCACGGGCCGGACGGCATTGCGGAACTGACGATGCGCGTACCGCTTGGTGGACTGGCGCATGTCGATGACATTGCCGACGCCGTGCTGTTTCTGGCAAGCCCGGCGAGCGGCCACATCACCGGGACGGTGCTCGACGTCAACGGCGGGATGCTGATGAGATGACCCACAGGATTGACCGGATCGAGACCTTCGTGGTCGATGCCTTTCGCGCCAATTATGTTTTTGTGCGCATCAGCACCGCCGACGGGTTGCATGGCGTAGGGGAAGGCACGGTGGAGCACCGCGAGAAGGCTGTCGCAGCTGCCATCGAGGAGTTTTCGCCGACGATTCTTGGGCAGGATGCCTTCAACACGGAGGCGCTTGTCGAGCGCATGATCCGCGACAGCTACTGGCGCACGGGCGTGGTCATCCGCTCTGCGGTGGCAGCCATCGAAGCAGCCTTGCTTGACATCAAGGGCAAGGCGCTCGGCGTGCCGGTGCATCAGTTGCTGGGCGGCGCATTCCGTGACCGCGCGCCTGTTTATGGCAACGCCTGGTTCACGGGCGCGAAAACAGCGGAAGACTTTGCGCAAAAGGCCAGGATTGCCGTGGCCGATGGCTGGAAGGCGCTGAAATGGGATCCGTTCGGCACGGCCTGGCTGCGGCTGGAGCGGGCCGGCATGAACCGCGCGATGGCCATCATCGGCGCGGTGCGCGATGCTGTGGGGCCTGACATCGAACTGATGATCGAGGGGCATGGCCGTTTCGATGTTCCGGCTGCGATCAGCATCGCCGGAGAGATGGCCCGGTTCAGGCCTTACTGGTTCGAGGAGCCGCTGCCGCCTGAATCGATCACGGCGCTGGCGGATGTGCGCGCCCGGACACGGGTGCCGGTGGCCACCGGCGAACGGTATTACGAATTGCAGCGCTTCATCGAACTGATCAACGCTGGCGCGGTGGATTATCTGCAGCCCGACGTCACCCATGTCGGCGGGCTGGGTGAAGCGAAGAAGATCGCGGCCTTCGCCCATGCGCATGGCCTGCCGATCTGCCCGCACAATCCGCTCGGGCCGATTGCCAATGCCATGACGCTGCACTTGGCAGCCGCAACGCCAAATTTTGCTTGGCTGGAAACCATGGTCAGCGATGTGCCATGGCGCTCCGAGATCGTGCGTGAGGACTGCATCATCGAGGCTGGCGAGATGCTGGTGCCGCAAGGGCCGGGCCTGGGGGTCGACATTGATGTGGAGGCCTGCGCGAAGCGCCCGCCCGGAACCTACTCGCTCCGGCACTACGGCGGCGCGCTGACCGCGATCAGGCCGCTGGATGCGAGGCCGTTCTACACGCGGAGGTAAGAGCATTCCAGCGGCTCTTGGTCTTGCCCGAGGGCCGTTGGCAAGCGCGACAGCGCGCCCGAGCTTATGCGAGGAATGCCTTCATATCTGACAGGTCAGATATGAAGGCCAACGGTTTCACTTCAACGCGCCCGATGTCAGACC
>JANMHN010000062.1:0-1884 GCA_031375185.1 Allobosea sp.
CGGATCAGCACACGCCGTGTCGTGATGGTGTAGATCGTGGTGCGGGCATAGGCTCGCGCGATGATGACGAGAACCCCGATGGCGGCAAGCGCCACCGGAACAAGCATCAAGGCATAACCGGCGGCTCCAGCAAACGATGCACCATCCGACCGCGACGAGATCAGCCGCCACAGCATCAGGACCGCGAAATAGATCGCGATCTTGCGGATGTGAAAGGCACGGATGGCAAGCGAGAGCCATTCCGGCGAACCTTGCCACAGCACCTCTTCACCTTTTGGCAAGGGTGAAGGAATGCCGGGCGCAGCTTCGACCTCGTAATCGTCGCTCGGCACGTTGATGTAGCCGCCCTTGCTCACAGCAGTGGCTCCGCCCGTGATGGCGAAGCATAGAGCATGCCGCCGCCATAATAGCCCATGATCTTGTCTTCCTCGAGCAGGGTGACCTGGTCAGGATTCTTGAGGCCCGGAACATTGGCGAAGTGCTTGGCAAAGATGGCCTGCACCTTCGCCTGCCTGCGCTTGCCATCGACACGTGCGAAGTTGGCTGGCAGCAGCACGTTGCGTGTGCCTCCCGCAACCGGAACCTCCACCTCCA
Source organism: Allobosea sp. (assembly GCA_031375185.1). Lineage (GTDB taxonomy): Bacteria > Pseudomonadota > Alphaproteobacteria > Rhizobiales > Beijerinckiaceae > Allobosea. Next base: position 595 of record JANMHN010000062.1, read on the forward strand.
TGTAGCGCATCACGTATTCGGCACGGTCGATCCAGATATCCTTGACGACGCCTGCGACCTTGCCGTCTCCGCCCAGAACCTCCATCCCCACCGGGTTCGGATCGCGCCCCTCGACATGGAAGTCGGTTGCGACGCGCAAGGGTTCAAGCCGTGGCTTGCCATTGTGCAGCATGTCAGGGCGGTCGGCCCGTTCCGCATAGGAGCCTGGCCCGACGGCGGCCAGCATCGGGTCGCCCACGGGCTCGAGCGGAGCGCCTGGCCACGGCTCGAGAGCCTTCAGCGGCAGCACGCGCGTGTCTGGCTGGCCGCTGCCATCCTGCACGACGTCAGGCGCGTGGGCCTGCTTGTAGGTCTTGGCAGCAGGCGGTGATGGGAAGCCGACAATCTCGTAGCCGGAATAGCGGTCTTGGGTGTCGCGCGCGAGCGGGTAGCCTTCTCGCTTGCTCTCGCGGTGCAGATAAAGCACCAGCGCGAAGAAGAATGCCACGAACAGCACAAAGCTGACCATGGCGATGTCATAGCCGAATGGACCGGAGCCAGGTATCATGTGTCGCCTCCCGGGACGTCGTGATCTAGGTGGGGAATTCCGCCAGACCGAAGGTTGATGGGGTGTGGATCTTGGTCTCAGCCGTGCGGCCCACAAGTGGGCCGATCGCGACAAGAGTGAGGAAAAGCATCATGAGTTCAATATGGTAGACGGCCATGTAGCCGACGGACGGATTGTTGAGGGCCTTGCCCAGAAGGCCACTTGAAGCAAGGGTCGAAACGATGTCGCGCAGCACGCCGCCCGCAGCGATCGAAAGCCCCATGGCAAGTGCCTGCACGGCTCCCCACGCGCCAAGCGCAAGGCCGGTGCCGGCATCTTTCTCCAGCGCCATCGCGCCCGTGAGCGTGCCCACCGAAAACAGCCCGCCACCGAAGCCGATCAGCACGGTCCCGAGCCTGAACAGCCAGGGTGCCTCCATCGGTGCCGACATAACCACGCACGTGAAGGCGGCAAGCCCGACGACGAGCCCGTTGGCCGCAAGCCGTGTCGGATCAGCACCTTTCATCAGCCGCCGTGCTGCCAGCAGGAAGGCGACCAGCGCGCCGGCTGCCATCAGGGCCGTGAGCGCCGTGGTGTCAGCCACGCTGAGCTTGAGGATCTCACCGCCGTAAGGCTCCAGCACGATGTCCTGCATGTTGAACGCAGCGGTTCCGAGTGCGACGGCCAGCAGGAAGCGCCGTGAGCGCGACGATGAGGTGAACCTGCGCCAGACCTCGCTGAAGGCGGGAACGTCCTTTGCCTCG
>JANMHN010000106.1:0-1765 GCA_031375185.1 Allobosea sp.
ACAGCCATTGGTGTCATGGTTGGTTTGATGTATACACAGATGCCTCAACAGGCTGGTTTTGACATGAACATGCTCCGTTCCTGCACTTTGGCCCTTGCAGCCGTCTCCGGTCTTCTTTCGGGGCAAGCCTTGGTTTTTGGACAAGCCTTGGTTTTTGGACAAGCCTTGGCGCAAGGTGTTTCGCCATTGCCTGCTGCCCCGACATTGGGGGCACCGTCGCTGCCGACTGACAGTTTTCAGCCTCCGGCTGCAGCGGCGCAACCTTCATCGGCTGCCGCCAAGCCCAGGCCCCGCAAGATCGCCCGGCCTGCCGCCACGCGCGAAACCTCGATCAATGCCGATGATCCAAGGCCGACCCTGACACCGGACACGCTGCCGAGCACGGCGCTGGCGTCCGAACGCTATCTGGAGATCGTGCGGGCAGGGGGCTGGCCAACCGTTCCCAAAGGTGCAGCGCTGAAGGAAGGCGCCAAAGGAGCTGTTGTGGGCACGCTGAAGCGTCGCCTGGCGATCACGGGTGATTATCAGGTGTCAGGCGCAGGCGACGAGTTCGACGGGGCTTTGACGGCTGCGGTGAAGCGTTTCCAGTTCCGCCACGGCCTGCGCCAGACCGGCATCGTGGCAGGCCGCACGCTGGACGAAATGAACGTATCGGCGCAGACGCGCTTTCGCCAGCTGGCATCCTCCGCGCAGCGCATCGCGGGCAGCACCTTTCCGTTTGGCGAGCGCTATGTCGTCGTCAACATTCCCTCGGCCTATGTCGAAACGGTCGAGAACGATGTCGTCAAGCGGCGCTATGTGGCCATCGTAGGCAAGCCGGAGCGGGCTTCTCCCACGGTGGAGACGCGCGTGACGACCGTGAATCTCAACCCGAACTGGACATTGCCGCCCACGATCATCAAGGAAGACATCATCCCCGGCATGCTCAAGGGCCGCAATGTGCTGGCGCAGAAGGGCGTGAAAGTGTTTTCCGGCGGGCAGGAAATTCCAGCCTCCAGCATCGACTGGTCGAGCGCACGGGCGCTCAACTATACCTACAGGCAGGAGCCAGGCCCGCGCAACGCGCTGGGCCTCGTGCGCATCGACATGCCGAACCGCGACGCTGTTTTCATGCACGACACCCCGTCACGCAACCTGTTCGGCGGCGACCAGCGCTTCAACTCGTCGGGCTGCGTGCGCGTGCAGGATGTGCGCGACCTGGCCGTGTGGCTGCTGGAAGGCACCGGCAACTGGAGCCGCAGGGACATCGACGCCGGCATCGCCACCGGCGACCGCAAGGACATCCGCCTCAGCCGCCCCGTGCCCGTGGCCTGGGTCTATATGACAGGTTATGCGACGCCTGACGGCGTCATCCACTTCCGCCCGGATGTCTATGGCATCGACAAGGTCGGCGGCGGCGCGCTGCGGCAGCTTGGGACTGATCTGGGCGGGTAATCTGCATCAGTGCGAGCCCAGCGAAGCATGTGCCGGCAAAGGAGCCTTCCCACCATCCTCATCCTGAGCCTGTCGAAGGAGGAGCTTCATCTTGCGCATCTCTGGGTCTCCTCCTTCGACGGGCCCACGATGAGGATGCGTGGTGCCACGCAGGCGCTGCAGCCAGCGTCACGACCTGACCGTCATCTCTCCTGCACCCTCCGCATGGCCTGACAGCGCAAGCTGCCGTTGAAACGCCTGATGTCTTCGCGCAAAACGCCAGCATGGCACCTGAATCTGACCATCCCCTCCTGACCCGCGCCGGCATCATGCTGGGGATTCGCATGATCAT